>JBBIMS010000313.1:0-2504 GCA_037444285.1 Candidatus Aminicenantota bacterium
CTCATTGGCAGATTGGAAATCCAAAAAAGGAACATCATGCTCAATTTCTCTAAGGCGATTTAAATTCCTCATTGGCAGATTGGAAACGAGGTTATTTTCGCTATTCATAAGGATTTTCAGCACTTTACATCCATTTTTTGCGTCAAACTTCCGGTTTTGCAATTTCATTTTTCATTTTCAAAGAACATTTTATCAAAAACTGCACCTAATTCCAAGGGCAGTTGTTAACCTCTCAAAGTTTTTTAAGCTTTCCTCTTCTTGCTTTCATCCCTGCCTCAATCTCCATCTTTAGCTCAATCCAATCACTTCTCTTTCCTCTCTAAATCCCTTTCTTAGAGCAAAATTAAAGAGATTTAAAGCTCTCAGCTCCGTACCGGATTCCCTTTCCGGACGCAAGAACTCAAAAGCTATCAAATTTGTTCCTTCCAGCTTCATATTATATTGCCTGTCCTTGGCTCTTTCTTTGTAAGAATAATCCTTTCCCACTGCACAGCCTCGGGCATCTTATAGATTATAACACTGTCCCTTTGAGAGTCTATCACTTTTAAAATCTCACTCTGCAATCTCGCTAACTGGGAAAGGGTGATATCTCCTTCAAATACCGATTTCTGAACATGATGAAGATATTTCCTCGCTATCTTTTTTGCCCAGTTAAGCCTTTTCTGATCTTCTGGTTCTTTAAGTTCAATGTCATAAACAAGTATTATTTTCATTTACCACCAGACCCTCAGTCCGTTGTACTCCTTTTCTCCAAGAATATGTTTGATGAGCTTGAAAAGTTCAAGCCTTATCAAATTCCTGTATTTTATTTTTCTTCTGAGATTTCTGTGGAGGATTGTTTCCTCTAAAAGCGCATCGAATTCCTTAACAAAAATCTTCCTGCCTTCTTCGTTGAGATGAGAAAAGTTTAGCTCCCTCAAGAAATGTTCCTCCTTTATCATTCTGAGATTTATCAAACTAAAAATCAATCGGTCTACAAATACTGGCTTGAAGACTTCAGCAATGTCCAGGGCAAGGGAGAATCTTCTCTCCCCTGGCTCATGGAGATAGCTTATTGCAGGGTGAAGCGGAGTGTGATAGATTTCCTTTAGTATGTTTGCGTATAACAGGGAATTACCGAAAGAAATCATTGCATTCAATGGATTCTGGGGTGGCTGAATGCTCCTTCCCTCGAATTCCCATCCAGTAATTCTTTCAAATGTTGAATAATAAGTTTTTCTTGCTTTTGCCTCAATAAGCATAAGTTCTTCAATTCTACTACAATCTTTTACCTCTTTTTCACATTCCCTTATTTTCTCAACCTCCTCTTCAAATCCTCTCTTTTCTAAAACTCTGTGAAGATTATGAATGGCACTTGCCACTATCTCTTTTGCAATGGAAATTCTTTTTTGAAGGATCTGGCAATGCTCGACCTGTTTGAGGATAAGACTTCCTGAGATGTTTTCCTCTCTCGGGTAAAAACTCCCTGTGTAATAACCATAATAGTTAAAGAAATGGAGGATGATCCCGTTCTGGGAGAGAAAGTCTATCAGCTTTGTATTGAAGGTGTTCTCGCCCAAAAGAAAGATTTGCTCCACTTCATTTACTGGAATAAATCTCTTTCCACTTTCAGAGTTGAAACAGAGGGTGTTCTCTCTCCTTTCAAGTTCTCCTGATGAGAAAATATAGAAACTTTTACCCATTTTTTATAAATAACAAAACTGATAATAGGCACATTTTCCGCAATAGGGAACTTTTATCGGGGGAGGGACATTTCCTTGGAGGAGTGTCTTTAAATCCTTAATTATTTTTTCTATGGTCTCAATATCATCATTACTCAATTTTACTTCTACCTTCCTCATCAGCTTAGGATAATGGATTACACCAGAGCCACATCTTACACCCATTTTTTTGAGGGAATAAATGTAAAATTTCACTTGCCAGACATGGGCATCCTCAAGTTTCCTTGATTTCTTTACCTCGTGGACTATTATTTCATCCCCTATTTTGAGAAAATCTATCTTTAATGTATCTCCTATGGCAACTTCTTTGAACTTCTCTCTTTTGAAACTCTCCTCAGAAATGAGTTTTCCGATAGAAACATAATCTGAATATTTTTCCATTTCTATCTGGTGGGAGAAGAGCCAGAGTTTTCTTTTGCAGACAATGTAGTAGGCAATCTGAGTGCCTGTTATTTTAGATTCCAAAAGGTCAATCATAGCAATAGTCCTTTAGTCGGATAGATTTTTTTAATTGCTTTTTCATAATCTTTCTTCCCAATCTTTACATTAAAAATCTCACACCAAAAGTTGAGGGACTCCTTGTCCCAAAAACCGCGAGAAGGAAACAATTTCATCTTCAGAGTAGGTTTTCAAAAGCCACTTTACTTCTCTATCTCCACCGTGGTTTAAAACACTTTCAAAGATGATTCTTTTGTTCTACTCAACGTCCAGCGTTTCTATATTATAGCCCCAGAGAGTTGCTTTGAAAAAAGATGGTATTTTTTTGAGCTTCTTTTTCTTGCT
>JBBIMS010000314.1:0-2181 GCA_037444285.1 Candidatus Aminicenantota bacterium
TCCCTGAAATTTCCTTCCTCAACCATTCTTTTAAGGTCTTTGTTTGTTGCAAGGACAAATCTGACATCAACCTCTATCCTCTGGGTCCCTCCCACCCTTTCAAATTGCTTTTCCTCTATTACCCTCAAAAGTTTTGCTTGAAGTGAGGGGTTTAAATCTCCGATTTCGTCAAGAAAAAAAGTTCCTTTGTGGGCAAGTTCGAGTTTACCAATCTTTCTCGAATATGCACCAGTATAAGCTCCTTTCTCGTGTCCAAAGAGCTCATTTTCAATCAGGGTTTCAGGAACAGAAGCAGAATTCATTGGGACAAAGGAAAAATTCCTTCGAGGGCTCAGCTGATGCAAAGCCCTTGCAAATAATTCCTTACCTGTTCCGCTTTCACCAAGAAGGAGAACTGTTGTGTCAGTTGGAGCAACTTTCTGGAGTTTCATAATTGCATCTTTTATTACACTACTCTCTCCAATTATTTCAGGTAAACCGAACTTCTCCCTCCACTCCTCCTTTAAAATCAGATTTTCTCTGAAGATCCTCTCCCTCTCAACCGCCTTTTCCACGACATGGAGGAGATGTTCAGGATCAACTGGTTTTGTTAGAAAGTCAAAGGCTCCATCTTTAATTGCTTGAACAGCTTTCTCCACTGTTCCGAAGGCGGTTATTATAATGACTGGAATATATGGGTCAATTTCCTTTGCCTTCTTCATTAGCTCGTATCCATCAATCCCTGGAAGAAGAAGATCAGTAAGAAGGAGAAGGTATCTTTTGCTTCTTAGATTCCTTAAAGCCTCCTCAGCAGAAGAAAACCCCTCTGTATCATAACCCCCCCTTTGAAGGGAAAGGGAAAGGAAATCCCTCATCTCCTTCCTGTCTTCTACAATCATTATCTTCATCCCTTTAATTTTATATAAATTTTGGGATAAAATTCAATTCCCCTCTTCAACCTTTATCCTTCCTGTGATTGCAACTGTTATTTTTGAGGACATCTTCTTACTCTTTAAATGTATTGTAGCCATGTTGGTGACAAGACCTTCAGGATGGAATATAGGGGAATTATTAGAGGAGACAGTTCCATAATCTAATTTTATCCTTCTTTCAAGAATCCAATCCTTCCCTGATTCTCTCTCAATTGCAATCGAATTCCCCAGAGCTTTCCAGCGATAACTTGCTCCTGTAAAGGCTGATTTATAGCGGGCAAGATAGAGGGAGTTTACAACTTGAGACTGAGCTGATTTGAAATTAAGTTTAGAAATCATACTTTTAAAGGATGGGATTGAAAATAGCATTAGAAAAGAAATCAGGGAAAGGGAAACTGTTGTTTCAACGAGATTAAATCCATTCCTTTTCATTCTTCCCTCCATTCCTCTATGTTTAATTTTCCAATGAAAATAGATTCCTCTGATGTTAAAGGATAGAAAGCAGGGTTAAAACCTGAAACAAGATAGTCCTGAGCAAAGATTCTGAGATTTTTGCATTTTAAATTTTTTGTCTGGAGACTCCCCTTGAGAGTTAAATCCCCTTCAATTTCAATAATTCCTGATGAAAAAAGGGAAGCACGAATAGAATTTACATAAGGAGAAATCTTTATAGAACCTTCCCTTGTTCGCCATTTAATATGTCAAACCCTGTCGAGCATATACCGAGGAGAGAATTTTCTCCATCAATGGATTTTTCTATTTTTATATGAGCGGAAGAAATTATTGTTAGGTCAATGCCTGAAATAAGAACATAATCTTCTGAAGAAGTGATGGATTCTATTTTCCCGTTTACTAAAATCAACCTGCAAGGTTTTGAACTCTTTAATGTCCCATCATAGCTTTCAAAAACTGAATTTCCATTACCAATTCTCAATGAAACCTTTTTTCCATTGGAGATGAAATCAACAATTTGAAAATCAAACTCCTTTCTAAATTCAATTTTCTCTACATCCTGATTGAAGAAAAGGGCAGGTTCTTCAAGGGAGTCAAAGTAGAATATACCTTCTCCACAATTTTTTATTTTTTCCTTCAGCTCTTCCTTTAAATTTAGATTGAAAGAAATAGAAAAGGAAAATTTTTCCTCTGGAAGGAATTTTGATATAACTTCCACTCCATTGAGGGAATCTTGAGATTCCAAGAGGAGCGGAAAAAGGGAAAAGGGTATATTTCCTTTAAAGAGTCTTACTCCCCCTTCAACAATTGTTCTGCT
>JBBIMS010000314.1:2263-2492 GCA_037444285.1 Candidatus Aminicenantota bacterium
TAAATTCGATGGAATTTTCAAAATTGAAATCTCCGTCCTTCCCTCTATTTAAAACTTTTTCAAAAATCCTGTCACTATCATCAGATTTATAAGTTTTCTCCATCCATTTTTCAATGATTTCCTTCAAACCCTTTTCCTGAAAAGCTCTTCTTTTTATCATCCATTCCCTCTGGATGGATGTTCTCAGGTAGATTCCTGTTGAAAAAACAAAACTCAGAATTACTCCATG
>JBBIMS010000315.1:0-2484 GCA_037444285.1 Candidatus Aminicenantota bacterium
ATATCCTTATCTAAGGAACATTCTTCTTCACTCCATAGAATATCTAAGACCTCAAAAATCCTCCAATTCTGTAATATCGAGATTGGTTCCGATAGAGCTAAATCTCTCAAACCCAACATCTAAGGAGATAGTGATAAAGGTGGAAGAGGGGATACCTCAGAATGTCAAGGTCTATTTTAAATATCCCGAAGAAGAGCAGGAAAAGGATACATGGAAAGTTAAACTACCATCCAACTCCTCGCAATCAATTCTCTACATTGCAGAACTCCCTTACGAAACTGGCTCCTTTGAATTCAGCTCAAAAATTTATCTCATTGAAAACGAAAAAGAAACAAAGATTGATGAAAAGAGTCTGGTCTTCAATGTGGAAAAGAAAGTGAAAGAAGCGATAAGGGAAATAATTGTTGAACTTGAAAAACTCCCTGTTCAGACAATGAAGGACAGGGCTCTTCTGAGAGATGCAATCTATCATCTTGAAAGAATTTTAGGAAGGAATGGTGAAAGCTGGTTGAATCTCACAGATGTTCTTGAAGCAATAGATTCATTAAAGAAGATTGAATCCGTGGATCCATCATTACAAAGGAAATCTCTAATTGAAATAATGCTTTTCTACGAAAGGAGAGTTGCAGAAGAAATTAAAGGGAACTTCTCTGAGTTATAAGCTTTTCAATCAGACTTTTTAGAAAAGATAACTCATCCCTTTGGGTTTCAAGGGATTTCTCTACAACAACCATCCTTTTCTGCAACTGCCACTGCACTCTGACAACAAAACCAAGAATGACAATGGAAACAGTTATGAATATACCAAACATCCACTGAAGTATATCGAATCTTTTCTCCATAGAATCAAACCTCTTGTCAACTGCCTCAAACCTCTTGTCAACTGCCTCAAACCTGCTTAACATTTCAGAACGAAGATCATCTATTCTTCTGTTAAGATCATCTATCCTCTTTTCAAGAGCCTTCTGCCCCTCCTCAAGCCTTGTAAGCCTTTCCACTATCTCTCTGTCAGAAATTCTTGGAGATACTTCAACCCCCTTTAAGAAACTACTTAGAAATCCGAGAATAAAAATTGTTACCATTAATCTTCTCATAGGTTAAATAATAATTGATTATTTTTACGATTGCAAGTTCTGGTTAGGAAAATTTATTTGCCCTTAATCAAAGATTTTAAATATGAATGTGTAGAGTTTAAAGGAACATTCATGGAACACTTTCAAAGGTAATATTTGAAATTATGATAGATATCTCTTTTAGTAAGCCTATTGGAGAAATACCATTCACAGATATACTCAATATCTTTTGGGATGGAGTTTGTGTCAAAAAGTGTGTAAATTTTCTTTTCATGCGGCGACCCCTTCACAAACCTTTCTTTCATCCCGTTTCCCATCAACATATTTAACTCCATTATAAACATCTACCAGAAGTTCAGAAGCATTAATCTTCCTGAAACGCTTCTCAGCTACCATTAAAACCTTCCATATTAAACATTCAGCATTCCTAACATTCCTGAATCTCCTCCCTACATCAGTCCTCAATCTAACTGCCGAGAAAGGAAATTCTACAACATTTGTGGTCCTTATGTGCCGCCAATGCTCCTTCGGAAATTCGTAAAAAGTGACCATCCTCTCCCAATCCCTCTCAAAAGCCTTAGGATATCTGCTCTCAAATACCCTTTTAAATTTATCCCTGAGCTCCTCGCATTCTCTCCTGCTCGAAGCATAAGAAATTTTACATAAATACTCCCTCGCTTCTGCCTGAACACCTCTTGGAAATTTGTCTGAAACATTAACTATTTTGTGATTCCAGCACCTCTGCTCCTTAACCCCTGAACATATCCCTAAATTACCATCAGCTAAAGCCCCTATTACCACAAAAAGTGCTGCTTTATCCTTCCCTATACCTGCCTTCACAAATAAACCATCTGCCCATAAATAAACAACCTCTAAATTGCTTAAGTCCTTCCCCTTCCACTCTCTATACTCCTTCTCCCACTTAGCTTTCAGTCGAAGAATCGATGACCGAGACAATGGAGCTCCTTCACCTAAAATCCCCCTTTGAAAGCCCATGAAAATAAAACTCAGGGATAAGTTCCCCAACCTCCTTCGTCCTCCTTTTGAAAAGAGGAAGTATGCGCTACTCAAATCTTTCCTCAAGATTTCTTAACCTCGGTCTCCTGACTTCAATCGTTCCTATCTTCAAAGAGAAGCGACGAACTTTACTCAAACCTCCTCTCCAGCCAGAAACACCTTCTACCTTTTCCCTCCTCTCATACTTCCCTCTACCAAGAAACTCTTCAACCTATTCTTCAAGAATCTCCTGGATGAATTCCTGAATCTTCATCCTCACCCATTCCTCTAAATACTCATATTCAGGGGTTGATTTGCAACCCTTTTTCATGTTATTTTTTCTCATGGCGGTTCCTCCTTTTATTAAATTTTTTACCTTTTATTTTACAAAAGAGAACCACCGTCTTAAAGTTTA
>JBBIMS010000316.1:0-2482 GCA_037444285.1 Candidatus Aminicenantota bacterium
ACCTCAATCATTTATCCATTTTATCAAACGAATCCTGATTTTAAAAGTTCCAGGGAGGTTAAGAATTTGACTAATTGAGTTAATTCCTTTAAAATTGAAATTGAGATTAAGTATCAAAAATGAATTTACTTGAGGCAGAAAACGGGAAAGTATACAGGATAAAGGAGATTCATGGCGGAAGAGGTTTGAGGGTAAGGCTGAGGACGATTGGGCTTCATATAGGGGATCTGGTGGAAAGAATATCAGAGGGTTTTGGAGGACCTTTACTTATAAAGAATATATCCTTGAATACAAAAATTGCCATAGGGAAAGGGATGGCAATGAAAATCATTGTTGAGCCAGTTGAGGCTAAGTGGAATGAAAGAAGATAGAAAGAGAATAGTTCTTGTGGGTCAACCAAATTCAGGGAAGAGCACCCTTTTCAATTCAATTTCAGGGGTTAAGGCTAAAACATCCAATTTTCCAGGAACATCCATAAAAATAACTGAGTCCAATGCAAGAATTGGGGGAAGGATATTTGAACTCATTGATCTTCCTGGAAGCTATTCCCTCCATCCCTTTGAGCCTGCAGAGGAGGTGACAACAGAATTCCTTCTGAGGGAGAGGGTTGATCTTATAATAAATGTAATTGATGCATCGATTCTTGCAAGGGGACTTGAGCTAACTCTGGAGCTACTTGAAACAGGGATCCCTGTTATTGTTGTTCTAAATCAGATAGATGAGGCTGAGAGAAAGGGAATAAAAGTTGACAGGGAAAAGCTGGAAAAGATTCTTGGAGTCCCTGTTGTTTCAACAATTGCTCTTTACGGAAAGGGTGTTGATGAGCTTCTTCAGAGAATAATAGAGGTTATCCTTATTTCAAATTATGAGGCAAAATTCGATTACATCCCTTCATCTATAAAAGATGAGCTTGAAGAACTCCAGAGAATAGAATTAAGGACAGATGGAATAAATCTTAATAGAAGATTTTTGCTCATAGAGCTTCTCGAGGGTAATCCAAGAATTGAAAGGGAAATAGTTAAACTGAATCCAGGGCTTGAGGAGTTTCTGAGGGAGAAAAGGGATGAATTTAAAAGGAAATACGGGGTTTTTCCGATTGATTCCATAATGGATTTCAGACACAGCAGTTGCATGAAAATAGCAGAGGAAGTCACTGAATTGAAACATGGAAGGATTTTTGTCCTTGATGATGAAATAGATAAATGGGTTATGCATCCTTTTTTTGGATACATAATCATGGCTTTTATCTTTTTCCTTTTCTTCTGGCTGATCTTTAAAGTTGGCTCACCCCTTGAAACCCTTCTTTTGAAGCCATTTGATATTGCTCGCGGAAGAATCGGTTCTTTTTTACCTGATGGATTTTTAAAAGTAACAATTGACGGAGTCTTTCAAGGGCTTGCTGGCGGTGTTGCCATAGCCTTGCCTTATCTCCTTCCCCTTTCTTTTCTTATAACCCTTCTTGAGGATTTTGGTTATCTTGCAAGATCAGCATTCCTTCTCGACTCTTTCATGCACAAAATTGGTTTGCATGGCAAATCAGTTCCACCCTTTATCCTCGGATATGGATGCAATGTTCCTGCAATACTCTCAACAAGAATAATTGAATCTTACAGGGACAGGGTTATAACTTCTTTGCTCATACCCTTTATTCCATGCTCTGCAAGGATAACTGTAATAACTGCCCTAACTGCAGCCTTTCTCGGTCCTTTGTATGCGTTTCTAATTTATTTCCTTTCAATATTTATAATTGCTTTAGTTGGGAAAATATCCTTACTTCTCACAAAAACTCCATCGGAAGGATTGCTCCTTGAGATACCCTCTTATAAATTTCCATCCCTTAAAATCGTCCTTTTAAAAACCTTTTTCTATATGAAATCCTTTCTTTTCTTTGCAGTTCCAATTCTTATTGCAGGTTCTGCAATCCTTTCCATCCTTGATAATTATGGAGCGAGTGAGATTATAAATTCTGCTTTTTCTCCATTTATGAAGAATGTTTTAGGCTTACCAGAGAAGCTTGGAACAACCCTAATTTTTGGTGTTTTGAGGAAGGAGCTAACTCTAATAATGCTCCTTCAAGCTCTCGGAATATCCTATTCCCAGATTCCATCCCACCTTTCTCCCTCCCAGATAATGACCTTTACAGTTTTTGTAGCCTTTTATATCCCATGTATATCCACAATTTCAACTATATGGAAGGAAATGGGATGGAAAATTGGTGTTTTATCAATGATTTTAAGCACATTGGTTGCAACATTCCTTGGCTTCTTCACAAAAGTTCTATTTTCAATCCTTTAATTTGAAATTGTCAATTGAATCAGATAACATTAAATATGTTAAGGATTTTCAACACTTTAACAGGGAGGGTTGAGGAGTTTAAGCCTATCAGAGAGGGGATTGTTCATATGTATACATGCGGTCCAACAGTTTATGATTATGCCCATATTGGGAATTTCAGAACCTATGTTTTTATAGACCTTCTAAA
>JBBIMS010000317.1:0-2468 GCA_037444285.1 Candidatus Aminicenantota bacterium
TATATTTTCTGGATTGCACTGATACTTGTTAGCTCATCCAACGCTGTAAATCTAACAGATGGACTTGATGGTCTGGCAACAGGCGCAACTCTTATTGCTGGCAGCACCTTCACAGCCCTTGCATATACTTCAGGTCATGCAATATGGGCAACTTATCTTAATATACCAAAGGTTCCTCTGGCAGGGGAGCTTACAATATTTATGGGGGCTTTAGTGGGTGCCTGTCTTGCTTTCCTCTGGTATAATTCCTATCCTGCTCAGATATTTATGGGTGATACTGGTTCCCTTTCTCTCGGAGCCTCCATAGGAATTGTTGGAATTATGATTAAACAGGAGCTTCTTCTGTTCTTTGCAGGAGGGCTATTTGTTCTGGAAGCCCTCTCTGTTCTGCTTCAGGTGATCTATTTCAGACTTTCAAAGGGGAAGAGAATCTTTCTTATGTCCCCCCTTCATCACCACTTTGAGAAATTGGGATGGCAGGAGCCACAGATAGTTGTTAGATTCTGGATTATAGCTCTTATATTTGCTTTCTTTACTCTTACAACATTAAAGTTGAGGTAGAGATGGAGTTAAAGGATAGAAAGGTTCTTGTTGTTGGAATTGGAGAGACGGGAAAGGCTTTGTGCAATTTTCTTCTGGAAAAGGGTGCAAAAATAATGATTTCAGAGATAAATGAAAAAGCTGATGTCCCTAAAGAGATCAGAGATAGAGCTGTTCATATTGAGCTTGGAAGGCATACAGTTAATACTTTTGAGAAAGCAGATCTTATTATTGTAAGCCCTGGAGTCCCGATGTATATAGAACCGATTTTAAAAGCAAAGGAAAGGGGGGTGAAAGTTATAGCTGAGGTTGAACTTGCTTTTTTAGAGCTAAAGGGAAAAATAGTTGGAATAACTGGCTCCAATGGTAAATCTACCACAGTAAGCCTCACTCACAAAATTATCTCCGATTCAGGTAGAAGAGCTTATTTGTGCGGAAACATAGGAACACCCCTTATTTCCTTTGTGAAGAATTCAAGGGATGATGACATTTATGTAGTTGAGCTAAGTTCATTCCAGCTCGAAGGTATTGAGAAATTCAAACCAAATATCTCTTCAATTCTCAACATAACCCCTGACCATCTCGACAGATACCACGAATTTAATGAATATGTTGAGGCTAAGAAAAGAATATTTATCAATCAATTGGAAGAGGATTTTGCAGTTATCAATCTTGATGACCCAGTATGTTCAAAGTTTGAAAAGGAAATTAATGCAAAGTTATACTTCTTTTCAAGAAGGAGAGAATTGGAAAGAGGAGCTTATGTTAAAGATGGGAAGATATACTATAAGGATGAAGAAGATAGCGAAATAATGGAAGTTGAAAAAATACCCCTCATTGGAGTTCACAATCTTGAAAATGTTCTTGCATCTATAGCAATTTCTGTTCTTTCTGGAGTTGAAAAAAATGGAATTGAAAAATCAGTGACAGAATTCAGAGGACTTGAGCACAGGATGGAGTATGCAGGGAGAATTGGGAATGTTGTTTTCTATAACGACTCAAAAGCAACCAATGTGGACGCAAGCCTTAAGTCAATACAAAGTTTTGAGGGAGATATTGTAATTATAATGGGAGGCAGGGACAAAGGAGGAGATTTCAGTATCCTTAGAGATGAGATAAAGAAAAGAGTAAAAGGTATTGTTTTGATAGGAGAGGCAAAGGAAAAAATAAGAAAAGCTCTTTCAGGTATTTGTGAAATGAAAGAGGTAGAAGATATGGGATCTGCTGTAAAGGTTGCTTTTGAAATGGCTTATCCTTCTGGAATAGTCCTCCTCGCACCTGGTTGTGCAAGCTTTGATATGTTTAGGAATTTCGAGCATCGAGGAAAGGTTTTTAAAGAAGAAGTTTTAAAACTTGTTAAATACCATGAAAAGAAATAATTTTGATATTGCTCTTCTCCTAATAGTTTTCTTACTTGTTTCATTTGGTATTGCTATGGTTTTTGACACAACATACCTACTTTCTCCAGGGAAAAAATTCGGATTTTTCTTCAAACATCTTTTTTATACTTTGGTGGGTATCTCAATTATTTTCTTTATTTACAAAATTGATATTCCCTTCTACAAAGAGGTGTGGTTCAGTTTATCTCTTTCCCTTTTTACCATAATATTATTGATGGCTGTTTATTTCTTCCCTCCCATAAATAAAGCTCACAGATGGATAACCATTGGAGGCTTCCATTTTCAACCTTCAGAGCTTGCCAAGCTATCAATTATAATCTTTATCGCAGCATGGCTCCAGAAGAAAAAGGATTATCTCGATGATATATTAAGCTATGTTCCAATAATTGCCCTCAGTATAATTTATGCGGGCTTGATATTTTTTGAAAGAGATGTGGGAGCTTCCCTTTTCATTCTGATATTGACCTTTTCTCTGATATTCCTATTCATGGGCGCAAAAAGTATACCAGTAATATCAGTTCCCGCAGT
>JBBIMS010000318.1:0-2457 GCA_037444285.1 Candidatus Aminicenantota bacterium
TTCTGAAGGTAATATTTTATAAACATACCTGGGCTTTGAAAGAGAGTATGCAATTTTATACCCTTCCTCAATTGCTGGGTTAATCTTTGAAAAATCTCTTTTCTTATATTTTAAAACCTTTAAAATAACTTTTTCTTCGACTCTTGGTAGAGGGGGAAGTTCCCCTTTTTTGAAGGATTCTTCCATTATCTTATAAGTGAAAGGGCTAAAGATACCGCCTGAGCTGCGTTGGAGGCAGTCCCATCTGCGCCAATCCTCCTTGCCCACTCTTCATTGACAGGTGCGCCCCCAACAAGAACCTTGTATTTCTCCCTTATTCCCTTCTCCCTCAGCATCTCTATAACCTTTTTCTGACCTATCATTGTCGTTGTCAGAAGTGCTGACATGCAAATAAAGTCAGCCTTTAGCTCCTCTGCAGTAAGAATAAATTTCTCAAGGGGGACATCTGCTCCGAGATCAATTACCTCAAAACCATTTGCAAGAAGCATTGATGCAACAAGATTCTTTCCAATGTCATGGATATCTCCCTCAACAGTTCCAATCACAACCTTTTTGCCCAAGCTTCCGGATTTGCCTGAAAGAATGTGGGGAGTCAAAACATCCATTGCACTCTTCATAGCTTCAGCACCCATGAGAAGCTCTGGAAGAAAATAATCTCCCCTTTCCCACATTGCTCCAACCTCTTTAATCCCTTTTGAAAAACCAAGATCAATTGATTCCTGGGGATCAATCTTTAAATCCAGGGAGAGCTTAGCTAATCTTGCACTCTCTTCCCTGTTCCCATCAATTATTGCCTTTGCCATCAACTCAAAAAGTTCTTCTTTTCTCATTGTTAATTTTTAAATATACAAATTGTTTTAGAAAAAGTCAAAAAATATATCAATTTCTCCTTATCAGTCCGAATCTCAGTAAATAGATTTAAGCACTTCTTCCATTGAGGTTATTAATTGATCCGCATCATTTTTACTAAAAATAATGGGAGGCTTAATCTTTAGAACATTGTTATATGGACCCTCGGTATTTAAAAGCACACCCCTTTCTTTCATTCTTTCAACAATCTCCATGGCTAACTCTGGAGCAGGTTCAATTGTTTCAGGATCTTTTACAAGCTCAACTCCAATAAAAAGCCCTGAACCTCTGATATCTCCTATGACGGGATATTTATTTTGAAGTTCTTTAAAACCTTCAACAATTCTATTGCCAACATCCAATGCATTCTCCTGGAGCTTTTCTTCCTCAATCACATCCAGAACTTCCATCCCAACAATACAGGATACGGGATTACCTCCAAAGGTATTAAAATACTCCATTCCATTGTTGAAAGCCTCTGCTATTTCAGACGTTGTAACAACTGCTCCAAGAGGATGTCCATTTCCTATGGGTTTTCCAAGAGTTACTATATCGGGAATAACACCCTGTTTTTCAAATCCCCAGAAATGGGTTCCAACCCGACCAAAACCCACCTGGACTTCATCCACAATGCAAACACCCCCTGCCTCTCTCACTGCTTTAAAAACTGTTTTTAAGTAGTTATCAGGAAGGGGAACCTGTCCTCCACATCCAAGGAGGGATTCAGCAATAAAGCCAGCCAATCCTTTCCCTTCTTCTCTCAATCTTTCAATAGTATCAATAACATGCCTTGCATATTTAATTCCCGCATCTTTGTCATTCCTCTTATAGGGCCCCCTGTAAGTATCGGGCATCATAACTTTATGGGTATAAGGCCCTGGTCCACAGCCACCAGGTCCTTCAAATTTGTAGGGGCTCAAATCTATTAATGATGTTGTATTACCATGATATGCATGGTCGATAACTATCATGTCTCTCTTTCCTGTATAAGTGTATGCTAATCTAAGGGCAAGCTCATTGGCTTCACTACCAGAATTTACAAAAAATACCACCTTTAAAGGCTCAGGAAACTTTTCAACCAATTTCTCCGCATATTTAACCAGATAATCGTAGAGATAACGGGTATTTGTATTGAGAATTGCCATTTGTCTCTGTGCTGCCTTTACAACCCTTGGATTTGAATGCCCAACATGGGCAACATTATTCACGCAATCAAGATAGGTTTTTCCTTTATCATCGTATAAATACTGGAGTGCTCCTTTAACAATCTTTATTGGCTCTTTATAATGGGTTCTTAAGGACTTTCCTATTAATTTTTTTCTCAACTCGATTATCTCCTGGGGGGGAAGACCAATTTTAACTTTTCCAAGACCGCAAGCTTCCCTGAAAACTTCCTCTGCTCTTAATGGGTTTATTGAATGAAGTATTTTTAAAAATTCTCCAACAGACTTTTCAGATATTGTAACATAACTGTCCTCAGGTCTTAATTTTTTCTGGTAGGATGACATCATCAAGCTCAAACATGACCTTCCTGCAATGCAGTAATAAAGAAGGCTTATTTCTTTTTCCTTGAGAGGGAAAATCTCGTTATAACTTTTTAAAATTGAA
>JBBIMS010000319.1:0-2443 GCA_037444285.1 Candidatus Aminicenantota bacterium
ATAACTGGAAAGTATTTAAAGGAAGCTATTTATAAATAGGTAGACTCAGTTATTCATGGGGAGACTCTTTTCCATAGTAATCATGAACCTTGAAATGTTCTTCTTCAGAGCAGTATCTTGTAGGCTCTGTTCCAGCAATGAAAGCTTCTTCTATGATATGGGAGCAAAAAGGAGTTGCAAGAAGTCCTGTCATTCTATCGACCTTTGAAAATACAATGTCAGGAGGGATTGGGAAATCCTCAACAGGTTTATCTTTTAAATACTCTTTCATAATTTCCATCCATATGGGCAATGCAGCTCTTGCTCCTGTCTCATTGGGTCCTATACTTCTTTTTACATCATGTCCAACCCACACCCCGAGGACAAAGGATGGGTCAAAGCCTATAAACCAGGCATCGGTATACTCATCACAAGTTCCAGTCTTTCCTGCAAGAGGTCTTTTAAGGGAACTTGCCCTTGCTGCAGTTCCTCTAAGCACAACTCCTTTCATTAGATTTGTCATTATGTATGCAACTGATGGCGAAAGAACTTCATAGGCTTCTCTTCTGCTTTCCTCAAGAAGATTCCCTTCTCTATCTTCAATCTTTACAATAAAATACGGCTTCATCCTTATACCCTGGTTTGGAAATACAGAATAAGCTGAGACGAGATCTAACAGGGGAATTTCAAAAGCTCCAAGGGATATGCTCATATAAGGTCTTAAATCGGTTGTAATTCCAAATTTTCTTATATGTTGAACAACCTTTTCTGGGGTTAGAAGTTCAACCAATTTGGCTGTAACTATGTTTATAGATTCCTCAAGCCCTCTTCTGAGAGTTACAAGTCCTCTATATTTATGGTCAAAGTTTTGAGGAGACCAAATTTCATTTATCCATTTGTCAAAGTAAAAATATGGTTCATCAATGAACTGGGATGAGGGTGTCAATCCTGATTCTATTGCTAAGGAGTAAATTAAAGGCTTTATTGCTGAGCCTGTCTGTCTTTTAGCTTGAACTGCTCTGTTGAACTGAGATTCATTAAATGAATAGCCTCCAACCATGACTTTTATCTCGCCAGTTTTTGCATTTAAGCCGAGCACCGCCCCTTGAAGTTCTGGCTCCTGTTCAAGAGTGGCATGAAATGTTTTTTTCTCATAGTCAATTTTGTCAATTTTTACCTCAATTACATCACCTTTCTTGAAAAGATTTGAGAGATTTTTCCTTCCTGTCCACTTTACATCTGCCGGAGTTAGAACCCCTTCGAACTCTTTTATTCTTATAATTGCATCGTCATTTGAAACATCAAGGACTATAGCATCATAAATTCTTTCCTCTCTTAGAGAATTTTTTTGCCAGCTTTCTAGGTTATAAGTTTTAAGATTTACTTTTTCCCTCAAAAGATTATTTTTTGCTCCTCTCCATCCCCTTCTTTTATCAACCTCTCTCAGTCCATTCTTTAATGCCTTCTGGGCAATCCTTTGAAGATTCATGTCAAAGGTTGTATAAATTTTTAAACCATTCTGATAAAGATTTGTTGTCCCGAATTTCTGCTCAACATATTTTCTTATCTCTTCCATTATATACCCAATATTTTCATCAGAGCTGTGCAAGGGCTGAAGGATAACAGGTTCTCTCTTTGCTTTTTCTGCCTCCTCTTTTTTTATATACCCCTCTTGAGCCATCATATCTAAGATGTAATTCCTTCTTATCACAGCATTTTTTGGGTTAAGATATGGAGAGTATTTTGAAGGAGAGCGGGGTAGGGCAGCAATTAAAGCAGCTTCGCTAAGAGTAAGCTCTTTAGCTCTTTTACCGAAATATAAGAGAGAGGCAGCCTCAACACCGTATGCTCCATGACCGAAATAGTGAAGGTTAGCGTAAAGAGTAAAAATCTGCTCCTTTGTAAAATTTTTCTCTATCTGAAATGATAGAAGCCATTCCCTAATTTTTCTTCTGATTGTTTTTTCATATACCCCTTTAGAAGATTTTATAAAAACCATTCTTGCCAATTGCTGAGTTATTGTGCTTGCACCCTCTTTCCCCCATCCTGAAAATATGTTTGTTTTCAATGCCCTCAGAATTCCCCACAAATCTATTCCCCAGTGTTTTTCAAAAGATCTGTCCTCTGCGGTTATTATTGCATATCGAAGATGAGGAGGAATATCGCTGTAACTTATCGGAATCCTCTTTTCTATTGCAAATTCTCCTATAATATTCACGTTACAATCGTAGACAATGCTCATTATTGAGGGAGAATAATCTTCCAGCTCTGATATCTTGACAAGACTTCTCTGATAAACAAGGATAAGACCTGTAAGAATCCCCAACAGAATGGCAATCAGAAATAAAAGAAAATATATGAATCTTTTTATAAAAACCATAGAAAATTATAACAAATGATGGGAAGGATAAAAAGGGTTATAAATTTAAAGGGAGGGCACTTTTATCTGCCCTCCCCTCATCTA
>JBBIMS010000320.1:0-2432 GCA_037444285.1 Candidatus Aminicenantota bacterium
TGGCAAGGAGTTTCTGGAGCTCCGATTGTCTGACATCTATTACATTGTAAACCCTCTCCCCCTTTCCAAACTCAGGATGTTCAGCACCAGAGGGTTTATCGGATGTGATCCACAAATCTTTATCAGGATAAAAATTAAGGGGTGAGTAGTAAAAATCTCTTCCCAGCAGTCCAAACTTCCAAAGCTGATAAGCTATATCTTTACCAAGATATGTCACAGTCCCTGTTGAGCGGACAATAACCTTCTCCCTCTCTTCTCCCTCATAGGGCATAACCCAGCATCCTTTATTCTTTCCTTCTTCGGAAAAATATATCACCTTCCTTGACTTTAGAAGCTCGAAAGCCTTTTCCCAGAATCTAAGTTTGAGGATGTGGCTCTCGTGGGGTAAAAGGTCGTATCTAACCCCAATCCTTTCCATTGTTTTAAGATGACACATGAGGATTCTTCTTGATATTTGAGAGGCAAGTTCAGCCTCTTCACCTTCTCCCTCCTCAATTTTTTTGTGAATCTCATTTCTCTTTAAAGCAGCAGATTCATTATTTTCAAGATATTCATAAACTTTTGTGTAGAGATCCCAGAAATAATGATCAATTCTTTCAATCTTATCAAGCTCCTCACCCCCCTTCCCTTCAAGTTCCTTAAACCCATAAACCACATCAGCGACCTGAATTCCTGTATCGTCAATATAGTTCTGGACTTCAACATTTTCTCCTAAGTATCTCAGACAACGGACAAGGGTATCCCCAAGGCAGGCGTTCCTGAGATGACCTATGTGGGCTGATTTATTGGGGTTTATGTTTGTATGTTCTACGATTACCTTTCTCCAGCGTGCTTTGCTCTTCATTTTTCTTTCTTGAGTAAGTTCCTTTTTAATGATTTCATCTTTTTTCAAGAAAAGATTTAAGAAACCTCCCTTTTCTTCAATTTTCTCCACATAGGGTAATGGAAGAAGGGAAGCCATAATTTCCTTTGCAATTTCCGCTGGTTTCTTCTTTTCCTTCTTCGCAATATCAAAGGCTACTTTAATGGAAAAATCCCCAAAGGAGAAGGAAGGGGTTGAGTCCAGTTTGACATTCTCTAAATTATATTTTCCTTTTAACTTTCTTAAAATTTCCTCTTCAAGCTCTTCCTTCCAAAAAGTCATATGAAAATTATACAGAATTTAGAGGAGCAGGTAAATATTGGGGACAAGAAATGAGGCTCCTTCAGAAATAAAATGCCTTCTATTGCTATTAACTGCCGATTGATAATCTCTCTTTTAAATTTTAAAATAATTTATTAGGAGTTTTAACTTATGTTTTATGGGGGTGTAGCTCAGTTGGGAGAGCGTCTCGTTCGCAACGAGAAGGTCGCCGGTTCGAATCCGGTCACCTCCATTTATTCTCTAAATTGTTGAAAATAGATGATTTAGAACCTTCTGAAATTTTTTATGATCTCCCACAACCGCTGCTGAAAGGAATATACATCAAAAGATTAAACAGATTCACAGGAATTTTAGAGTTTGAGAATAAAATCATAAGGGTTCATATTCCCAACTCAGGAAGGCTTGAAGAAGCTCTAAGGGAAGGTGCGGAGGCTTACTTCTTCCCGAAAAAAGGATTAAAGACAGAAGGTGTCTTCCAGCTTGTAAAAAAGGGAGAGAAACTTATCTCAATAGATGCAAGGATACCAAATAAACTTATTGAGAGATTACTTGAGAAGAAAACCAAGAATTCAAAGGTGGGGATAAAAAGAGAAGCTAAAATAAATGGAAGGAGAATAGACTTTTTGATTGAGAGCCAAAAAAAAATATGGATAGAGACGAAATCAATAACTCTTGTTGAGGATGGTTTTGGTCTCTTTCCCGATTCTCCCACACTCAGGGGTAGAGAGCATATAAAGGAACTCATAAAAATAAAGGAAAACAAGGGGGAAGGTTTTATTATTTTTGTGGTTCAGAGGGAAGATGCTTACAAATTCTCTCCAAACAAGAGGGTCGACCCTGAATTCTCCAACCTTCTCAAAGAAGCAGTTCTTAAAGGGATAAGGGTCATTGCCTTCAATTGCTCGGTTGGTCTCAAAAGAATTTCATTAAATAAAAAATTGGAGGTTATCCTTTGAAATTCATTGCAGATTGTATGCTCGGAAAGCTTTCACGCTGGATGAGAATTCTCGGATTTGATGTTATATTTATGAAAGAAGATGATGAGATAATCCTTGAAACTGCTGAAAAAGAGAAAAGGATTATTCTTACAAAAGACACGAGAATGGGAAGTAGGAAATTCAAAGGGAAGATATATTTTGTTGAGAATGAAGAATGGAGGAAACAATTAAAGGAGGTTTTGGACAGATTCTCATTATGGGGGAAAATAAAACCCTTCACCCGTTGTCCTGATTGTGGAACACCTTTAAAAATTGTAAAGAAGGAGAGGGTGAGATATCTTGTCCCATCT
>JBBIMS010000321.1:0-2408 GCA_037444285.1 Candidatus Aminicenantota bacterium
TTCTGTGGATCTTCAAAAATGGCTTTTGCATAATAATTCCTCAGATCAATTTTCATGGTTTGAGAAATTTGTTACTGTGGCTCATGGAAGCCACTTTGTAGCTTTCCTCCTTGTCGGTTTTATTATATGGATCTATAAATCAGATTATTTTCAGTTTTTTAAGATTTCTTTTTACATGGCTATTTTTTTGGGACTTTTGGGCTACTTTATTGTTCCAACTGTTCCTCCCTGGATGGCTGCAAATACTTTCGGGCTATTTCCCTCTGTCTCTCGTTTTGTAATGGCTATTTATAACATGGCAATCCCTGATATCAGTTCAGGTTTTGACACCAATCCTATTGCTGCTATGCCTTCATTGCATGCGGCTTTTCCTATTCTTTGCAGCTTGATCCTATGGAGGATATGGGGTTGGAAGGCAATACCTTTTTATTTTTATGCCCTATTCATGCAGTTTGCAATTGTTTTTTCTGCCGAACACTATATAGTCGATGTTTTAGCAGGTGCTATTTTAGCTTTTATTTGTTATTTTGTATCTTCAAAAATAGCCAGATTTAAATCCAGATCAAAGAAAGAAAATTTTAACTCTGAGATTGCCAATCAGAGAGATGCGGGCAAGATGTTTCGAGTCGTAATTACCGGCATTATTATTTTATTCATTGGCACACTTATCGGATCTTACAACAGGAATCAATTTATCAACAACAGGGTTGCCTATAATTTATATGTTCCAAAATATATTGACTTTTTTAGAAATGAAAAGGAATATAGCTCAAGCTTTCCTATTCAGCTTTATCTCGGAAGTTACTATTTTTTTAAGGGAAAATATAAAGAGGCAATCCCTTATTTTGAAAGAGCTTTGATTCTGGGCAGAACCGAGAAAGAAAAGGGAATGGCTGCAGTTAGACTGTATAGGTGTAGAGAATTACTCAGTAATAATTAAAAATTCATTTGAGGATGATTCCCCATTGAATTCAATAAAGAAAAGCTATTTATTTGGTTGTTTCAATTGAAAGTTTAAATTTCAGTCTGAAAGGGGAAGAGTTTTTGAGAGGAAAGTAAAGGTTTAATCTTTCCTTCAGTATTTCCCCTTCCTTCCATTTTTCAGTTGAGTAAAATCCATAGACAGGTCTGAATTTTTTGGAATAGAAGGTTTTACCCCTTGAATCCAGCATTTCAATTTCAGCGACAAAGGATTTTCCAGGCTTTTTAAAAGCTTTCCAGTAAAGGTTTATACTGAAAATTTCTCTTTCTTTAGGTTCTTTAATGATATCATATCCAATCAAAACAATGCTGTCGAAAAAAACTTGGTTCATCAAAAATTCAGGTTTTCCCATATTTACTTTAAACTCTGGAGGGGATTTTTCTACTTTGTAGAGAAAACTTTCGGGAATTAAATAGTATTTTGAACCCACCCCTTTCTCAAATCTTGAAAGATAAACCTTTCTCTTTCCATAAATTTTGTCCACATATTTTATCCAGTTTTCGTCATAATCAAATACCACTATCACATCCTTTCTAATTTTATAAATCATCTGCCAGTATCGAAAAAGAGTTGCGTAAGACCAATCGCAAATTATAACACTATTTTTTTCAGTTGAAATTAACCCCATCCTTGAAGTATCTGAGAAATAAAAGGATCTCTGAGGTCTGACAGGAATGTCAAGAATTTCATAAGTTAATGGGTAAGAAATGAGTAATAGAACAATGGTGAAAGTGAAGAGATTTTTGAATTGTTTTTCTCCTGGTGTTCTCTTCCATAGCCAGATAATTCCAAAACCAACCCAGACAGAGAAAATTATATAACATGGAAGATAGAAGTGATTAATGTCTTCGACTCTGTAATTTATAACGAATAAAAATAGAGAAAAGAACATTGTTGAAAGAAGAATAAATTCCTCTTTTTTATTTTTTCTAAATTCTAAGAATCCAATTGCACCAAAAATTGTTGCAAGTCCAGGGAAATCAATCAGTAGAAAGGATATAAATTTCAAAATGCTTTCTAAAAGTTCAGATAAACTCTGTTTTAGAATCCATACCTTAAAATGGCTACCTGATACAAACAGGAAAAACTCTTTTAAGGATTTGATTTTTTGCCAGAAAATTGTCTCAGTAGGGAATAAAGATAAAATGGGGATGTAAAGATAGGGAAGGAGCCCGAGGGTAAAAAATGCAATTATTTTTACAAGATCCAAAGTTTTGAGGGAGAACCTGGATTTATCGAGAAGAAAATAAATCAGAAAAGAAGGGAAGAAAATTAGAATTGTTAAATGATTTGTGAGGCTCAACCCTGAAAGGAATGAGAATAGAAAAAGTAATCTCTTATCCCCTTTCTTTTTCCATTGAATTAGGATATAAATCAGGAGTGCGAAAAAGAAGGAGTTGAGGGTGTAAACTTCTGCAATTGTTGA
>JBBIMS010000322.1:0-2388 GCA_037444285.1 Candidatus Aminicenantota bacterium
GTCGTTTAGTTGCAGAGATGACACCAAAGGAGATAGAGCATGAAAACCTCGAAAGAATCTATCTCCAGTTCATGGAATCAACAGCATGAGCTGAGAGCTTCTGAAGTGGGAATATAAAAGGGTTTAGTTTATAATCGTTTCTCTCAATTCTTTTTTCTCAACCTATAAAATTTCCTCTTCCCCAATTTTAAAATAAATCCTTCCTTTTTCTTAAAATCCAATGTAAAGTTTATATCATCGATTCTTTCACCATCTATGTAGAGTCCTCCTCCCCTTATCAATCTCTTTACTTCACCCCTTGATGGTAAAATTCCCTTTTGGAATAAAAGCTCGACAATACTTACTGATTCTTCCTCAACAGGAATCTCCTGAATTTCCTCAGGAATTTCTCCCTTTGAGAATACCTTTTCAAACTCTTCTCTTGCCTCCTTTGCCTTCTCTTCACCCCAGAAATCCTTTACAATTAGGTATCCAAGTTCCTCCTTTAGAATCTTTGGGTTCACCTTTCCTGAAATTGCAGATTCCCTCATCCTCTCAATTTCTTTTATGGAAATATCTGTTAGAAGCTCATAGTATCTGAACATGAGCTCATCGGAAATTGACATTATTTTTCCAAAGATTTCCTTTGGGCTTTCGTTTATCCCAATGTAATTACCGAGGCTTTTTGACATTTTTTCCTTGCCATCTATTCCTTCAAGAAGGGGGAGGGTCATTATGACTTGAGGTTCCTGTCCATACTCCTTCTGCAATTCCCTTCCCACAAGAAGATTAAATTTTTGGTCTGTTCCTCCAAGCTCTACATCAGCTTCAAGGGCAATGGAGTCGTATCCCTGGAAAAGAGGGTATATTATTTCATGCATAAATACAGGAACTCCATTTTTCATTCTTCTCTCAAAATCGTCCCTCTCAAGAATTCTTGCAACTGTATATTTGGAAAGAAGTCTTATAAACTCAGAAGGGGTAAATTTTGAAAGCCACCTTGAATTGAAGTCAATCACTGTTTTCTCAGGGTCAAGGATTTTAAATATCTGAGATTTGTAAGTTTCTGCATTCGCAAAAATTTCCTCTTCTGTCATTGGTTTCCTTGTAGATGATCTGCCTGAAGGATCTCCGATCAAACCAGTGAAGTCTCCAATGAGGAAGATTACAGTGTGACCAAGATCCTGGAAATGCTTCATCTTTCTCAATATAACAGTGTGACCAAGATGGATATCTGGAGCAGTTGGATCAAAACCAGCTTTTACCTTTAAGGGCTTTCCTGTTTTATAAGATCTTTCAAGTTTCTGGAGGAGCTCCTCCTCCCGAATTATCTCAACACAACCTTTCCTTAAATATTCTAACTGTTCCTCAGGCTTTTTCATTCTAATATTTTATACTAAATGGTATTAATATTGCAATTTGAATAGAGTAATCTCTGAGTTTTATTTGTCAAAGATTATTATGCCTGAATCTTTTGAAATTCCCCTTGCAATTGAAAGCTTCTTTCTCTTAAAGAGAAGAGAATTTTTAGAAAACCTTCTCTCCTGAATTTAATCCCAAATTCTTATTTGATGCTTATTCCTTGGTAAAGTTAACAGTTCTCTGAAAATACTTAAAAGATAAGGTAAGAATTTAAATCTTCTCTATATTCTTTAAATCCTTTGCTTCTGAGCCTTTCCTCTTCATACAATAAACTCTTTCAAAACCCTCTTCATCAGTTCTGGAAAGAAACAAAAAGTTCTTTGTTATATTTCTAATTGAATATTTTGATTTGACAATGCAGAGAAGTTTTCCTTTATCATTTAATAGGTAATAGATTTCCCCTTCAGGAGCCTTTACGAGGATATTCTCCTCAGGAGTCAAAATCATCCAGTCTAAGTTTGGTTTTTTCTCATATATGGACTTTTTATATTTTTCTATCACTCTTCCAAATCTTCCATACCATTCACTGTTTCTACTTAAAACTTCCCTTCTTTCCTCTCTCCATTTTTCAAGATCTTTCGAGGTCACATTTTCTGGTTCAGGAAGAGAGGTAAGGATTTCTCCAATTTTATTTCCTGAAAAATCAAATATAGAGAATTTTCTACTCAAACCATCTGTAAAAATCACACCTTTCCCCTTCCAGGGAACGCAGGAGAATCTCGGAACAAATGGAATCTGACCTATATCTCCCCCTCCTGGGGAAAGAGAAATTGTATGGACATAACTTCTTTTAAGAATTTCCTGAATGATTTCTCCGTTCTCATTTATTCTGAAAAGGACATTGGATAATATATAATGAAGTAGTCTTCAACCTGTTTTGGTGGCTCAAAAAACATCACATAGACAAGAAAGGTTCCATCAGCTAAGGACTCTGCACCCACAACCCCAAAAAAACGGTTGAATTTAAGATGAATTGCCTTCTTGAAT
>JBBIMS010000323.1:0-2378 GCA_037444285.1 Candidatus Aminicenantota bacterium
AAGATAGAGGAAGAAAAGGAGGAAGAAGAGAAAGATGAGACATCAGATTGATAAAAGGAAACTTGGTAGAACCTCTGAACATAGATTGGCAGTTTTGAGGAACCTTGCCACTTCCCTTTTTGAGAAGGAAAGGGTAAAGACAACCGTTGCCAAGGCAAAAGAGTTGAGGAGATTTGCAGAGAGAGCAATAACCCTTGGAAAGGATGGGTCCCTTCATTCGAGAAGACTTGCTCTGAAATATGTTTGGAAAAAGGAAGTATTGAAAAAACTTTTTGAAGAGATAGCTCCAAGATTCGAAGGAAGAAATGGTGGGTATGTCAGAATAGTAAGGCTCGGTGAGAGAAAGGGGGATGGTGCTTCCATGGCAATGGTTGAGCTTGTAGGAAGCGAATACAAAAAGAAAGAGAAGAAGAAAAAGGAAAAGAAAGAGCAATCATAAACCCATTTAAAATATTGAAGAAACCAGCAAAAAGGGATATAAATAAAATAGAATGGAGCACATTGGATTACTTTACAGAGACATTTACAAGAAAAAGAAATCAGGAGAGCTTCTTGTCTTTGATAAGAGAGTAAGAAGAACTCTAATCTTTTCCCAGGGCTTTCTCTGTTCAGCTTGGTCCACCCTTCCCGATGAAAAAATAGGTCAAATTCTTCTAAAACTAAAACTTATAGACTCGATTCATCTTTCAGCTCTTCATAAAATTTCAGAAAAGAAGATGAGATTTGGAGAATATCTTGTTTCTCAGGGATTGATCAGCAGAAAAAATCTGAATATTGCCCTTCTCCATCAAATTCAGAGAATATTTTTAATGACATTTCAGATGGAAGGGGCTCAGTTTAGATTTGAAGAAAAGCTTCCCTCTCTTCCAAAAGAAATTTTTCAGGTTTTTATACCACCTCTAATCGCAAAGGGTATAAGGAGCTTTTTCAGCCCTTCAGCCCAGAGGTTTATTCAGGAGAAAGATTATCCATTTAAAAGGGATGAAAATGTTGTCATTCAGCTTGAACCTGATGAGGAGATAATTTTTAAAGAGATTGATGGGAAAAAAAGTATTGTTGATATTTTTTTAAAAACAGGGAAGGACAGGAAGTTTGTTCTGAAAACTCTTTTCCTCCTATACTGCACAGATTCCATAGATTTCAAAGGAGAAGAGTTGAAAAAGGAAAGGGAGAAAGAGGATTTGATTATAGAAGAGATTGAGAAATTTTATTCCACTCTTCACGAGAAAACCCCTCTAAAATTGCTTGAGCTTGATAAGAATTTTACAGAAGATGAGCTTAGGGAGAGATATTACTCCATCATTAAAAAATTTCATCCAGATAGGGTGAGGGCTTTATCAAATCCAGAGCTCACAAGAAAATGCGAGGAAATATTCATGAGATTGACCGAGGCTTATGAGATCCTTTCAAGCCCTTCTCCAAAGAGTGAGGAGCAATTGTTAGGAGCAAAAGACAAACCCACTCCTGAGATGGCTGAGAGGAAATTTTCAGAAGCGAAGGAATTTCTGGCCTCGGGGCTGATATGGGATGCTATTCTTCTTTTGAAGGAAGCAGTGCGGATAAATAATAGCAACCCTCATTATTACCTCTATCTTGGAAAGGCGCAGGCTAAAATCCCCTCCATGAGAAAGGAGGCAGAAATTTCCCTTTTGAAGTCCATTGAGCTTGATAAGTGGAATCCCGATGCATTTCTTGAGCTTGGAAAGCTTTATCTTTCAGAGGGGATGAAAATGAGGGCTAAATCAATGCTTGAGAGAGTTTTAGTTCTTGAGCCTCAAAATGATGAAGCAAGAGAACTTTTGAACAATATAAAATTTTAATTGAAATGGTTAGTAACTCTTACATTTCAAGAATTTTTGATGAGATAGCTTTTTTCCTTAAATTAAAATCTGAGAATATTTACAAAATAAGGTCTTATGAGAAGGTGAGAGATGTGATAATGAAGCTTGAAACCAATGTTGAAGATTACTGGAGAAAAGGGGGAGATCTCAAAAAAATTGAAGGGGTTGGAGAGGCAATAGAGAAGAAGATAATTGACATTATTGAGACAGGGGATTGCAATCTCCACAGACGTTTAATAACTGAATTTCCTGCTACTCTTTTTGAACTTAAAGGGATAAAAGGTTTAACAATCAAATTAATAAAAAGGCTTTATGAACAATTTGGAATAAAGAGTATTTCTGAGCTAAAAGACTTTCTTAAAACAGAGGAAGGGAAGAGTTTAAAAGAACTTCAAAAGATTAGAGCTGAAATAGAGGGAGTTGAAAAATGAAAAGATTAGTTCTTGCATCGAGTTCTCCAAGGAGGGCTTTTCTTTTGAACAATTTATCTGTAGAATTTATCCAGAAAAAAGCTGAGATAGATGAAACTCCAAAGCC
>JBBIMS010000324.1:0-2377 GCA_037444285.1 Candidatus Aminicenantota bacterium
TTGAGCCAACATAGGGGATTATCTCATTGTAAATTGAAGTTCTCGAAATTTTTTCTCTGTCAAGGCTGCCAACAATTGCAATTCTTCTTCCCCTTGATGTTATTATAAATGCACTTTGCCATGTGCATCCTGCTCCAACAATGTAAGAAAGAACAGGATCTACTGTCAACTCTGTTTCTCTGACAAAGGTTAACCATAGCTCAATACCCTTCTCCTGAAGAATCTTTACAGATTGCTCTACCTTTTCTTTCAAAAGATTATCCATTCTTTTTTCCTTTCCTCGCCTCATAGTAAACCCATACGGAGAGAAGGACAAAGAGAATGAGACTTATAACTTCTCCATATTCAAGATACCACTGGGAAGGAGGACCTTCTACCCATTTGCCATTCTGGGGAATGAAGGGGATCCCTATGGATATTACCCGATCAAAATTGAAAATCTTGAGTATTGCTCCGATTACTCCCATCAATGCACCACCGGCAATAAATCCTGATGCAATTAATGTCCCCCTGTCAACTCTTGCATTGGCAACAGCCTCATCCTTTGAGGATTTTCTCAAAAGATAGGAGACAAGACCGCCTATAAATAAGGGTGTATTGAGTTCCATCGGAATATACATGCCAAGGGCGAAGGCAAGAGTCGGGACCTTTGCCATCTCAATGCTCAGGGCTATAAGAGCACCTATTCCGTAAAGGAACCATGGAATTGGTTCCCTGGACATTAAGGAGGAGATGATTGCTGCCATTAGATTAGCCTGAGGAGCAGGTAGAGCCCCTGTTTTAAAGGGATATGCTTTGTCTAAAAGGAATATAACAATTCCAACAATTAAAGCTGATACAAGAATTCCAAGAAATTTGAATCTCTCCTGATTTCTCGGAGTTGCTCCAAGCCAGTAACCAATTTTTAAATCTGTTATGAAACCTCCTGAAACTGAAAGGGCAGTGCATACAGAACTTCCCATAAGTAGAGCTATTGCCATTCCAGCTTTTCCTGAGAGTCCTGCACTTATTAGAACTATTGAGCTTATTATAAGTGTAACCAGGGTCATACCTGATACAGGGTTTGTTCCCACAATTGCAATTGCATATGCGGCGACAGTTGTGAAAAGGAAACTGAGAAGCACAACAATAAGGACACCTATTATGGCGATCCTTGGACCTGAAATGTAGGAGAAGAAGATGAAGAGAGCGATCAGGGTTAGAAGCAATCCGACAATGATTGTTGACATTTTAAGATCCTGCTGGGTTCTTTCAATATTCGGATTTGAGCCTTTTCCTTTGAATATTTCTTTAAATCCAATGGAGAAGGCTCTCATCATTATCGGTAGATATTTTATTATTCCTATGAAGCCAGCAGTTGCTATTGCTCCAATTCCAATCTTCTGGGCATAGGTTCTGAAAAGGGCAAGCTCGTTCATCTCCTTTATGGGAACAGTTCCAGGAGGCACTATTCCTGGAACACCTTGTCCGAATTTCCAGATTATGGGAATTATTATCAGATTTGAAAGGAAGGAGCCAGCCACAATGACAGATGAGTACCTCAGTCCAACAATGTATCCTAAACCAAAAAGGGCTGAGAGGGCATCAATCCTGAGAACCATCCTAACTTTATCCTTTAACTTGGAGGCAAAGCCAAGCCACTGGAATGTGATCATTTCATTCCAGAGTTTCATTGATGTTGTAAGAAAATCGTAAATTCCACCTATAATCATACTTATGACGAGAACCTTTGCCTGAGCTCCACCAGCCTCTCCTGAAACGAGAATCTCTGTTGTTGCTGTTGCCTCAGGGAATGGAAGCTTTCCATGTTGCTCAGCACAAAAATATTTCCTCAAAGGGATCAAGAAAAATATTCCGAGACAACCTCCGAGAAAAGCTGAAATGAAAATGTAGAGGAATTTGGGATTAAGGTCAAGGATGAAAAGGGCTGGAGTGGTAAAGATTGCTCCAGCAACAACAACTCCTGATGCAGCTCCAATTGACTGGATTATAACATTCTCAAGGATTGTGCTCCTTCTTCTATAGAGGAATTTTATGCCTACAGCAAGGATGGCTATTGGGATTGCAGCTTCAAAGACCTGACCAACTTTTAGACCAAGATATGCAGCTGCGAAGGTGAAAAGAAATGCCATAAAAGCTCCGATGAATATGGATCTTCCTGTTACTTCAGGAATTGATTGTTCAGGAGGAATAAATGGAATATACTTTTCTCCTGGTTTTAATTCCCTATATGCTTCCGGAGATAAAGATTTTTTTGTTTGTTCCATCATCTATCTCCTTATTGAAATATAGGCTTGATTAGTTTAAAAGTTCATGAGTCTGGAGCTTTTGATCATTTAAAACCTTCCCAGTATTTCATCCACAACCTTCTGATAAG
>JBBIMS010000325.1:0-2372 GCA_037444285.1 Candidatus Aminicenantota bacterium
TTTATCTTTTTCGGATTTTACCCTTTCAACTCCAATATCACAATAGACTGAAATTTTAACCTCTTCACCTTTTAAGCTTCCCTTCGGTAAAAGGAAAAGAAACATAAGTAAAATGTTTAAATATACATTCTTTTTCATCTTTCTTCCCCTTTCCATCAAAATTTATAACTAAAACAATGTTTTTCCCTCCATATTGATAGTGTATCTTACCACTTTAGTATCCTCCTCTTCGACAAAATACATTCTGCCTTTGTCGTCCATCCCTTTTAAATGTCCTCTTACACTTATATGTCCTATGTATTTATAATCTTTGAATATTTCCATCTCGTATTTCCTATCCATAAGGTCGGCTAATGTAACAAAGATGAAATTTCCTTTTTCAAATATTGGTGTTTCAGAGCGGACTTTCATTTTTCTTCCGAATCTTTCGACAAAATCAAATGGTTTAAATAATTTAGATTTTCTCGATATTAAAAGCTCTGAACCCTTGGGAGTAAAAGCCCATATTTCGTAGGAGAATGGGTTGCAGGCATATATTCTCTTTTTCTCTTTAGAAAAAAAGGGATAAATGGGAACTTTACAGGGCTAACATTTTTCATATTTTTTGGGAACATTAAATGACTCTCCGAATGAACTTATAAAGTCCCCCTTTTGGCTATATACATGAAAGATTTTATTATCTTTGAATCCAACTATCACAACATTATCTTCGGAATCAATCAATATCCCATTACTCCTGACCCCAGTTTTTATGGAATACAGGAACTCTCCTTTTTTATTGAATACACTCACATCCCCTTTCAGTCCATTCAGGACAAAAAGTTTTCCTTTGGAATCCAATGCAATGTATAAAATGCTAATGGATGGAAATTCTCCAGGACCCTCTCCTTTTCCTCCTATAGAGAGTAAGAAGTTTCCATTTTTGTCAAATTTTTTTATAAAAGGAGTGTCTAAAACATAAATGTTTCCTTTGGAATCTATTTCCAGCTCGCTTATTTCTCCAAAAACATAAGGCTCTTCTCCTCCCCCTATTCCCAGGTCCTTTCTCAAATTAAACTTTCCATTTTGATTCGCACTACCTATGTTTCCTATAAGAAGCAAAGAGATGACAAGAAACAATGTGTATCTCATTTCAGTTCTATAAATTTATTGAATCTCTTTAAAATTTTATTACAAAATTTCCTTTTATTCATTTCCCTGGCAAAATAAATTCTTTGACCAATTTCAATCCTAATATAGTCTCTCGCTGTGCAAAACATAGTTCCCTTTTTCATTTTCATACAAATAATAGTAATGACCTGAAGAGAAGGAGATAAAAAGATGACAATCAACAATATTTATATATTTATCCTCAAGGAGATATTCTCTTATAAAAATTCCTTTAGGAGAATATTTTTCGAATACGGTTTTATCTTTTTTTCTATTGTATGTTCTTACATAAACATTACCTTCATCATCGAGATAAAAACTGTGAAAGGGTGGGAAATACTTAGGGAAATGAAGAGCTTTTAAAAAAGCATCTGCCATTTCTTTACTTGTTATGCGAGGGTCTTTAATCAGAGTTTCTGAGAATTTTTCTTTATATTCTTCTGATACTTTAGTCCTTTTATAATTTTTTAAAATTTTACCTACCTGTTTTCCGTTTTCGTCAAAAATCATTATAAGATAGTCTTTTACAGGGTTAGAAATGTATATAAGACCATTCCTCTCTGAATATTTAGCCTGGATATATGGTTCTATTGCTTCAAATTCATATCCTGGGGTCACTTTTATATGTTCATTTAAGACTTCAGTAATTAAGTTAAAGTCCTTATCAAGGAATCTTATTTTTTGAATTCTTTCTTTACCTCTTTCAAATGAAAAATCTCTTGTCTTTTCTACAAAGTTACCGTTTTTCAATATCAGAAGAGAACTATTAAAAATTGGAAATTTTACCTCTTCCAGTAAAGATCCATCTAAACTAAATATTAAAAGTCTACCTTTGGAAAAGGTGTAAATTTTGTCCTCTAAAAAATTGAAATTGGATAGATAGGGTATCTCGCCAGGTCCTTCCCCCTTCTTACCAATTTTGTTCAAAAAATTTAAATTTTGGTCAAATCTCCATATGTTGCATTCACTCTCGTTTAGAAAGTAGAGACAATTCTTATATGCTTTTAGCGTTGTGACTTTTCCATCAATATTTATAATCTTTTCCTGGTAGTGAGAATAGGAAAGGAAAGGCAAATGAAATATTGTTGTTATAACGATTAGAAATAACAAACCTTTTTTCATGTTTCACCTCCTTTTGTTTTCCTGAGGGTGTTCAATAACTTGCAAGGGCTTGAAAATATTACTTCTGCAAGTCATTGCATCTTCCCTCTTACCGCAAATCG
>JBBIMS010000326.1:0-2369 GCA_037444285.1 Candidatus Aminicenantota bacterium
GGGAAGGAGGGAGGACAATAGGAGCAGGCTCAGTCACTGATATTTTGGAGTGATTTAATATGGAAGGAAAGGAAAACATGCAGAGGCTCAAGATAAGATTGATGGCATATGATTATAGAATCCTGGACAAATCTGCCATGGATATTGTTACAAAGGCAAAGAGGTCAGGGGCTAAAGTCTCTGGTCCAATACCTTTACCTACAAAGGTAGAAAGGTTTTGCGTCCTTCGTTCACCTCATGTGGACAAAAGATCAAGGGAACATTTTGAAATTAGAACCCACAAGAGGCTTATTTACATAATTGATTATAATGAAGCTACAATTGATGAGCTTAAGACCCTTGAGCTTCCTGCAGGGGTTCATGTGGATGTTATGTCAGAGTAGGAGCTAAATTATGGTAGAAGGAATTATTGGTAAAAAACTTGGAATGACTCAAGTTTGGAATGAGAATGGAGAAGTAATACCCGTAACAGTTATAAAGGCTGGACCCTGTGTTGTTGTCCAGAAAAAAAGTATTGAGAAGGATGGATACAATGCTGTTCAACTTGGGTTTGTGGAAGATAAACCTTTGAAAAAAGTAAACAAACCCCTTGAGGGGCACTTCAAAAAATCAAATGTTCCTCCAACAAGAATTTTGAAAGAATTTGCAGTTCTTGAAAATTTTGAGAATATAAATGTTGGAGACATAATTAAGGTCGATATTTTTGAAAAGGATAAAAAAGTTGATTGCACTGGATTTAGCAAAGGAAGGGGATTCCAGGGAGTTGTTAAAAGGCATGGTTTTAAAGGTGGAGCAGCCTCTCATGGCTCAATGTTTCACAGAAGACCTGGTTCAATAGGGGCTTCTGCATTTCCAGCGAGAGTTTTGAAAGGACAGAGGTTACCTGGAAGAATGGGAGGGGAAAGAGTAACTGTCAGAAATCTTGAAATTGTTAAGATAGATCCTGAAAATAACATTTTGATGGTAAAGGGAGCTATCCCTGGTTATAAGGGTAGTTACTGTTTTATAAGAAAAACTGTGAATTTAAGGAGTAACAAGAGGTGAGCACAATACCTGTTATAAATGTTAACAAGGAAAAAATAAAGGAGAAGGAAGTTCCTGATAACATCTTCTCTTACAAATTGAACAAGCATCTTGTATGGGAGGAAGTGAAGAGTCTTCTTGCCTCTCAGAGAAAGGGGACTCACTGTACAAAGACCAGGGGTGAAGTGTCTGGAAGTGGCAGGAAACCATGGAGGCAGAAGAAAACCGGTAGAGCAAGAGTTGGAAGTATAAGAACCCCATTGTGGAGAAAAGGAGGAACAGTTTTCGGTCCAAAACCAAGGGATTACTCCTATGAATTGCCCAAGAAGGCAAAAAGGAATGCCCTGAAAAGTGCTCTCACCTTTAAGATGAAAGAGAACTTGCTTGTGGTTGTCGATAACCTTGAAATCCCCTCTTTCAAAACCAAGGAAGGTGTTGTTTTAATGCAAAAACTTAATGTTGATAATGCTCTATTTGTTGATTCTCACGAGAACAAGAACCTTTTCCTTGCTCTAAGGAATATTCCATCAGCCGGTTTTATGGATGCTATGGATTTGAACACATATGAATTACTAAAATATAAATGGCTTGTAATTTCTGAAAGAGCTCTTGATAAGTTAATTGAGAGGTTGTCATGATAAAAGATCCCCATCACATAATTTTAGGACCTGTAATTTCTGAGAAGACAACAAGACTAAAGGAAAAGGGAGAGGTCGTTTTCAGGGTTGAACCTTCTGCCAATAAGATAGAGATAAAGAGAGCTGTTGAAGAACTTTTCAAGGTGAAAGTTGAAAGGGTTAGAACCTCAAACTTTCAAGGAAAATTGAAAAGGTGGGGAAGATTTGAAGGGAGGAGAAGGGACTGGAAAAAAGCATATGTAAAATTAAAAGAGGGCGAAAGAATGATAGATTTTGTAGAAAAATGAGGTAAAAAATGGGAATAAAGACTTACAGACCAGTTACTCCAGCTCTTAGAGGAAGGACAGGTTATACCTTTGAGGAAATTACAAGGGAAGAACCTTACAAACCCCTCGTTCTTCCCCTTAAAAAATCAGGTGGAAGAAACAACAAAGGTAGAATGTGTATAAGGTTTAGGGGAGGAGGTCATAAAAGGGCTTACAGAATAATAGATTTCAAGAGGGATAAAATTGGTATAGAAGGAGTGGTTGAGAGTATCGAGTATGACCCCAACAGGTCAGCAAGAATTGCCCTCATAAAATACCTTGATGGAGAAAGGAGATACATTCTTTGTCCGGTTGGACTTAAAGTTGGAGATAAGATTATATCTTCTGACAAGGAAGTTGACATCCTTCCTGGGAACTCTCTCACTCTTAGATACATCCCTGT
>JBBIMS010000327.1:0-2364 GCA_037444285.1 Candidatus Aminicenantota bacterium
ATGAAGGAAAGATTTGTAATCTTTACTTTATTTATTTTTCTCATCCCGATCTTTGGATTTTCAGATGGAAAGGAGCTTTCTCCAGAGGATATAGTTAATGTTGAGAATGTCTCTGATCTTCAGTTTTCTCCTGATGGGAAATTTGTCGTTTGGGTTCAGAGTAAAGCCCATAAGGAAAAGGACAGACACTTATCCTATCTCTGGATTGCAAACATTGAAAAGGGTGAAGAACCCATTCAGCTTACAAAGGGGGATTACTCCTCCTGGTCACCAGAATTCTCGCCTGATGGAAAGAGGATTGCATTCCTTTCAGATAGAGAGGAGAAAACTCAGATCTTCATAATCAATCCTTTTGGTGGAGAAGCGGAAAAATTGACTGATGTCAAGATGGGAGTTAAAGACTTTGCCTGGAAAGATGGTGAAACCATAGTGTTTTCAGCAAGGGAGGAAGAGTATCTATTTGAAAAGGAGCGTAAAGAGAAAAAGGATGATGCGGAAGTTTTTGAGGATATAGAGACATTCTTCCCAATCAGGCTATTTACAATAAATCTAAAGGATAAAAAAGTTCTAAGGATCACAGATAACAAAGACCAGGTGACTTTCTTTTCTATTTCTCCTGATGGGAAATGGATTGTAACAACTCACATTGATACACCTCGTTTTGAAGTGGAGGCAAAACATAGACCGAGGTATTTCCTCTGGGATCTTGAAAATCATTCTAGGAGAGAAATATTTAAGGAGAAATACTTTTCCCCATCCTACTACAAATGGTCTTATGATTCAAAGGAACTTTATCTTGTTGAGGAGAAGACAAGATACGAGGAGAAAAGAGGAAGTGGGATCGAACTTCTTTACAGCTACGATCCCGTTAGTGACAAGGTTAAAGAAATACCTATTCAATGGGAAAAGGGGTTAGGCGGAATTTATGGAAAACTCTTTGATTCAGCTGGGAAAAGAATTCTTACCTCCCATGCCAATGGTGTTTTCAATCTCCTTGTCCTTCTTGAGAAGGATGGTTCCACATGGAAATTGACAAAAATCAATCATGAACACGCATCAAACATAAGTAATTTCGTCCTTTCAAAGGATGGAAAATCTCTCGTATATATTTACTCAACGGCAGAAAAACTTCCAAAGATTTACTTTGCGAGAATAGAAGAAGGAACATTTAAAGATGTTAAGGTTATAGCAGAATACAACAAACATCTCGAGAAAAAATTTATAGCAAAAAGGGAGATAGTTAGATGGAAATCAAAAGGAGGAAGGGAGATTGAGGGAATTCTCTTCTATCCAAAGGGTTGGAAGAAAGAGGAAAAGTATCCCTTGATTCTTAATATTCATGGTGGACCTGCTGCCTATGATCCCGACTGGTTCGAACTTTCATGGGCCTCATATCCCCATCTCTTTGCTGAAAGGGGTTCCTTTGTTTTAATGGTCAATTATTCTGGAAGTTCCAATTATGGACTTGACTTTGTGGAGTCAATATACGGAAAATACTATGAACTTGAAGTTCCTGATATTATATCGGGAGTGGATTATCTTATAAAAAGAGGGCTTGTTGATCCAGAAAGGGTTGGAACCCAGGGTTGGAGTAATGGCTCAATCCTTTCGATTGCATTAACTGTTGAATATCCAGAAAGAATAAAAGTTGCTCTTTGTGGAGCAGGAGATGTTAACTGGATAAGTGATTATGGAAATTGCAAATTCGGTCCCCAATTCGATGACCTCTACCTGGGAGATTCCTTTTTCAAAAAGCTCGAGATTTACATAAAAAAATCCCCTCTCTTTAAAATGGATAGAGTGATCACTCCCACTCTTATACTATTTGGAGACAAGGACACCAATGTTCCAACAGAGCAAGGATTTGAACATTACAGAGCTCTCCAACTTCTTGGAAAAGCACCTGTAAGATTAGTAATCTTTCCTGGAGAACCCCATGGTCTCAGAAGATTGTCTCATCAGAAAAGAAAGATAGAGGAAGAGCTTGCATGGCTGGACAAATACTTCTTCAAAAAGGAAGAGAAAAAGAGCAAGGCTTTGAAAGAGGGTTCCCCCCTTGATATAGCTTTGAAAAAGGATTTCAAAAAGAATGAAAAGGGATTCTACGGAGTTTTGATAAACGGTGTTCTCTGTCCTGAAACTGTTGAAAAGGGAGAAATTGAAATAGGGAGATTTGAGGTTACAAGGGCTCAATTCCTTGAATTTCTGTTAGAAAATAAAGATTTAAAAACAGATGAACTCTACGGATTCAAGGATGGAAAATTTGAACCTGGAACAGAGAATTTACCAGTCTCAGGAGTAGACTTTGAACTGGCTTTAAAATACTGTGAATGGCTTTCAAAAAAGACGGGTCTCAAATTCAGG
>JBBIMS010000328.1:0-2350 GCA_037444285.1 Candidatus Aminicenantota bacterium
AAATTATTAGAAGGGAAAGAAAACCAATAAGCAGACTCTTCCAGATGTTTTTATTCATTAAAAAAGAAGCTTCAGAAACATTCTTAGGGAAAATAAAATTAACAATTAACACAAGTAAAAACCAGCTCAAAAGAGCAATAATCTTCAAAAGGATTTCGTGGGGCCTTGATGTAAATGAAAAAGCTCCTTTAAATGCTGATTTTAAAAAGGTGGGAAAGTTTCTGCCAGGTTTAAAATAGAACATGTCTCCTTCAATACATGTTTCCCTGTCCTTTCTTAGTCTTCCGCCAATCACAAGAAGATCTCCACTTATCTTAGCTCCCTTTATTACAGAAACCTTTGAGCCAATCCCTACAACATCCTGGTTAACTGTTCCGTAGACATTTATTGAACCACCAATTACAATAACTGATTTTTTTGCAGTCCCTCGAATTGTTACATCTGTTCCGTAGGAAATTATATCCTTTTCGTAGACCTCATCCTTTTCAATTATAATGTCCTTTCTTCCTTCTCCACTTTCAATTGGGAAGAAAAGAGGCTTTGAAATAATCAGGAAAAAAGATAAAATGATGCTAACTATTTTCATTCCTTTCACCTCTTAAAGAAAGGTAGTTTAAAAAAATCAAAAATAATATAGTTGAAAATGTAAGAATAAGGAAGATAGCGAAGATAGGAATTGCAAGGCTTGAAGATGCGGAGGAGAATTTTTCAAATACCTCAGAGAAACTTGATATTAATTTGTTAATTCCCATTCCAATCTTTATCATTGCTTTGAAAACTTCCACTGCAAAGGAGATGGATTGATTAACAAAAGAAGATAGTTCTTCCCTAGGAAAACCAGAAATTGAAATCAATAAAATTAGAAGGGATGAAATAATAAGTGGGAATGATGTAAGAAAAAGGGAAAGTTTTTTAAGGAAACTTTTTCTTCTTTCAATCTCAATAAGAATCTCAGAGGGAAAATCTGATGGAACAGATAGCTTTTTAAAATTTCTTATTGATTGAATAAAATCTCTCCTCATTTCAAAGGATTCTCTGCAATCTTTACAATTTTGAATATGCTTCATAAGAAGCTCTTTTCTTTCAGAGGGACCATTTAAAAGTTCATATATATCTTCAATTTTAAGGTGCATCTTCATCCTCCAGTAATTTTCTTAAGATTTCTCTTCCCCTGAAAATCTTGTTCTTAACTGTTCCTAAGGGAAGATTCTTTATCTCAGCAATTTCGTTATAGGAGAGTTCATTCATATCTCTGAGAATTATGAATTCCCTTAAAGACTCCGGAAGCATGTTAAGGGCGTTTTCCAGCTTTTTGTAAAATATTTCCCTCTCAAGGTTTTTAACAGGACTCATGCTGTGGTCAGGAATTTCAATTTCTTTGTTTCTCAGGCTCAAACTTTCTGTGTTGAAGTCTTTCCTTTTTTTCTTTCTAAGATAATCAATGGTGAGATTGGAAGCAATTTTATACACCCATGTGCTAAAGGAATAGGCAGGATTGTAGGTGTTCAAGGAAAAGAATGCCTTAATGAAAACCTCTTGCGCGAGATCCATTGCATCATCCATGTCAAGAATCATCCTGTATATATAATTAATAATTCCATTCTGGTATCGTAGGATGAGAGCCTCGAAGGCTTTCTTTTCTCCCTTGAGAGCCATATCAACAAGCTCTCTGTCACTTTTTTCAGACATTTTCCTCTCATCATTTACCCTTTCAACTCATTATACGAGTAGAAAGGGAAATGGTTTATATATCCTCCTGATTGAAAATTTGAGGAGGAATTTTTGCGTTCTTTATAAATTTCCTCAATATTATCCTATTCTCTGAGTAGTCAAACTTCACAGTTATCTCTTTTATTTCTCCTTTAAAATACTTTATCTCTATGGAGTTGAAATCCCTCTTCTCTTTCGGGAAAAGGGTGACGCATTGCATCTCAGAACAATCCTTTTCCTTTAATTGGAAATAATCTGAAATTTTCCCTTTAGTAAGAATTGAAAATATCTCTATCATATCATCCGGGATCTTCTCCCTCTGAATTAAACCCTCATCAGGAAGAAATATTAAAATTTCATCACCTTTTAATATAAAAATTTTCCTTTCAGGCTCAGTATATTCCCATCGGAAAAGGGATGGTTTTTTAAAATAAATAAAACCCCTCTCCCTGATCTGCTCTTTCCCACTATTATAGGAGTAAATCTGCTCAAACTCTGCTTTGAAAGAATTAATCGAAATAAAATTCTTTTCTATTAATTGAAACTGAAAAAACAATGATAGAAAAAATAGAATCATAGTTTATTATACTTTTAATTGTAAATTTTAAAAACAGGTTTAAGAAGATTAAAAGGAGAGAAC
>JBBIMS010000329.1:0-2307 GCA_037444285.1 Candidatus Aminicenantota bacterium
GTGCTTCCTCTCTTGCTTTCTTTTCCATAAGTTTTTTATCGAGGAGGCCTGATTGATATCCTGTGATTGCTTTGAGGCTATTCTCGATCCCGAAAAGTGTCCTCAGGGCAATTCTTGCTTGCTCCTCTCCCCTCTTGCTGTATTCCTGAAGAAGTGCTCTCCTTCTCTGATAATTTGCAATTGTTGTTGGATAGCTTACATCCCTTAAAAATTCAAGCTGGGCAAGGGTCAGAAGTCTTCCTGTTGAGCCTGGATTTCCTGATGCAAAAACCAGCTCACCTTCTTTGACTCCAGTGGTATTCCATTTTAAATAGTGGGGAGTTTTCAAGGGTTTTCCATTCTCGTAAATTCTGAAAAAGCATATGTCAAGATCGTATCTTGGATATGTGAAATTATCAGGGTCTCCACCGAAAAAGGCTATGGCATACTCTGGTGCAAAAACAAGGCGAATGTCATTGTAGACTTTGTATTTGTAAAGATGATACATTCCACCAGAATATAGAGTTACAACTGAGCATCTGAGCCCTGTCTTCTCGGAACATTCCTTTTCAAGGTTGGCTATAAATTTTTTTCTTGCCTCTGCCTGTTCTGAGAGGGTCTTACCTTCTCTCTCTGCCTCTTTAACCTTTTGAGTTACATCCTCAATTTCCTGAAGAACTCTTGCTTCAAGCCCAGGACATTTAAGCTCTTCTTCCCTTGTTCTTGCATAAAAACCTGTCTTCATAAGGTCTCTTTCCTTTGTGCTCAGATTCTGAATTGCTCCTGCACCAACATGATGGTTCGTAAGAACAAGACCATCAGGAGAGACAAAGGAAGCTGATGCACCCAATCTTACTGAGGAGAGCATTATGTGATTTAGCCACTTTTGAGTAACCTCAAAATTATACTTCTTCTTGAGATAATCTCTGGGAACCAGATTAAAAGGCCATAAACCCTCATCTGCATACAGGGGAATAAAAGCTATTAATAAAAGGACTGATAAAAAAGCCTTAAAAATCCTTCTTTTCATAAAAACCTCCTCACTTTAATAGCTTATTTTATCACATAGAAAGGAAACTATAAATTTAAGCGAAAACTTAATTCTTACTTTATCTTATCCAGCTTCTCCTTTGCCTCTTTCTTCAGCTCTTTTGTTTCAGGAATCCATCTTGGATCAGGTTCCATCTCTATTACTTCCCTGAGCTCTCTCTTTGCTTCTTCCTTCATTTTCTTTGCTAAATAAGTGTCTGCAAGATAGATTTTTGTAAGGGCATTGGTTGGACAAATCTCCTTTGCTTTTAAAAGATATTCAAGGCTTTTATCCTTAGAACCTCCTGCAATTCCTGGGAGTTTGTAATACATTCTTCCAAGAAGCCTGTAGGGTCCGCCTCCCTCAATGTTGGGATCAAGCTTGAGGACTATATTCATCTCCTCCTTTATATCATCAACAAGGAAAAGGCTCTTCATAACACCCCTTGCCTCGCCGTAAACTCCATAAAGGACTCCAAGCCAGAAATGACCCTCAGGTTTGTTGGGTTCAAGGGCTACAGCCTTCTTTGCAATCTCAACACCCTTTTCAAATATTGACACTTTCTTTTCCTCAGGAGATCTCTGACCGATGAAATAAATCGTCTTTGCAAGCTTCCAATGGGCTTCGTAATTCTTGGGATCCAACTTTATTGCTTCTTCATAAACCTTTTGAGCCTCCTTTGCCTTCTCAAGGTTCTCCCTTGCTGCATATAGCTCATCACCCTTTAAGATCAATTCCCTTACATCTGAAGATAAAAGAAAAGTTGAAAGGCTGAGGAAAATAAAATAAAAAATCACTCTTTTCATTTTTCCCTCCTTGTTTAAATTAAACATACCTCAATATTTGAAAGGTTATAGTTTATATTTTTTAAATTAAAAAATCAAAGCTTTTCTGAAAGAGCTTCTATCAAGGTTCTTGCAAGATTTATGACCTCCAGTGCATCATCTTTAGTGAAAATTTCATTGGGCTTATATCTTGCTTTATTTCTTAGCTCCAGCGCAATATTGAGTTTTCTTCCAGTCTCCTTATCAATTTCTCCTTTTTTATATATAATTTCCCAAAAAGGCTAAGCAGATCTCCGTGGCTGCACGGCAAATCATCCTCCTTCAAAAGAATAAATGCTTTTGCACAAAGTTCAGCAGAGTTATAGGCTGAGTCAATGGCAATTCTCAAGCGTCCCTTCCCAATATCTCTTCTGCAGATTCAAGATATTCTTCCGCAAGTCCAAGGAGAGATTTTGCCATTTCCATTTTAATCTTTGATTTCTCCATAGAATATACCTCCAAACCATGTTTTGA
>JBBIMS010000330.1:0-2305 GCA_037444285.1 Candidatus Aminicenantota bacterium
TGCTCCTTGCCATAATTGGAAGAATCAAAAGGGAAACAGTTATAATCCCTGCAAGGAGGGATGTTTTCAGACCAATTAAAACCATTAAGGTAAAGCCAAAGGTTCCATAGACGATAGAAGGGATCCCCCAGAGAACATCAAGGGAAAAACGAACAAAGAAGGCAAACTTCGAACTTTTCTTTAAAAAATTATTGAGATAAAAAACTACGGGGAGGCTAAGAATCAGGGAAAGGAAAGTTGCCGATAACCCAAGGAGGAGGGATCCAAGAATTGCATTCAAAATTCCTCCTTCCCTTCCAAGATAGTATCCTCCCTTGGGAATCTTTAATAACATATCAAGGCTCAAAGCAGAAAAACCTTTTACGAATATTGTTCCAAGAATGAGTAAGAGGGAACCAAAGACCAGAATTACTGAAAATATCATTAAAACCTTGAATATCTTCTCTTCCAAATTTTTTCTCATGCTTTCCTCTCAAATCTTAAAAGTATACCCCATCCGATTGCGTTGAATACTGTTGTTACAACCATAAGAATAAAGGCTGAAAGTAAAATTGCTGAATCGTACAGAGGAATAGACATAATCTCTCCATAAGTATTTGCAATAAGAGCTGGCAGAGGGTAAGCAGGGTCAAAAAGAGATTTGGGAATTTGATGGAGGGCGCAACCTGAAACCATCAAAACTGCCATTGTCTCTCCAAATGCCCTTGAAAGACCGAGAATAACTCCAGCAATTACTCCAGGAAATGCTTTTCTTATGACAACATATTTTACTGTTTCCCATTTTGTAGCACCAAGGGCAAGGGATGCTTCCCTCATTTCAAAAGGAACAGAGCTCATAACTTCCTCAACAATTGAAATTATTATTGGAAATATCATCACTGCGAGAACTATCCCTCCAGCAAGGGCACTAAAGCCAGTAAAGTTATCAGAGAGAAAGGGGAAGAAGGGGAATTTACTACTAAAGAAAGGCATTATGTAATCCCTTATAATTGGAACAACAACCAGTATACCCCATAGACCGTAGACAACAGGTGAAATGCCAGCAAGCAAATCTATCAAGGTTTTTGAAATTTCTCTTAACCTTCTTGGAACAAACTCAGAAATGTAAATTGCCGTTAAAACACTTAAAGGAACAGCTATTATTACAGCTATGGTTACCACCCAGATAGTTCCTGCTATAAAGGCTCCGAGACCAATCTCTCCTTTTGCGGGATGCCATGATGTTGAAAAAAGAATATCTTTCAGGGATTTTGTCTCAAGGGTAGGCTTACCCTTTAAATATAAACTCAGTCCAATCAAGAAAAGTAAAGAAATTAAAGAGCAGGATATAATAAACATTATTCTCCCTGCTATAAGCTCCTTTAATTTTCGAGAGCTCATTTCTGCTCCAATAATTTTAAGACTCTTTCCCTCTCTTCCTTTGTTAGAGGTAAACTTGTTCCAACCTCTTCAACAATTTTTGTTCCTTCATCGGAAAGGGCAAAAATTATAAATTCCTTCACAAGCCCTTCAGGCTTTCCTCTGACAAAAAAGTAATTCTTCCTTCTCACCGGATATTTATTCTGATTTATTGCCTTTGAAGCTTCCTCCCTGCTTTTATAAACTTCCTCTCTTTCTGCAAATCCATTCCCATTTGAATCGATGGGGACAAGCTTTATACCTTTGAGAACTGAACCATTTCTTTCAAATACATAGCTAAAATTGGAATACCCTATTCCAAGGGGGTCTCTACTAACAGAGGTAAGAATTCCTGGGTCTCCGTAAATTCCAACCCCTTTCAAATCCTCCTGCTTTTTCCCAAGATATCTTGCCCAGCTCTCTGCTGCACCACATGAGTCAGAGCGGGTGTAAACATGGATAGGCTTACCAACTTTTCTTCCTATTAAATCATCCCAGCTTTTTATCTTTCCATCATAAAGGTCAATAAAAATCTCCCTTCTTACACCTTTTCTGATTAACTCCTCCAAAAACGGGTTTTTATCCGAAACAATAGGAAATACAGCATCATGAAGAATGTAAACAGGGAAAATACCCCTTTTTAGCTCAGAGGGGTTTGGCTCCCTTGAAACCATTCCTATGTCCACAAATCCTGCCAGCAAATCCGCAACTCCTTTTCCTGCTCCCCCTGCGGAAACCTCAATTTTTACCCCTGGATGCTTCTTCTGAAAAATTTCAGCCCATGCGACTGCTGTTGGGTATATTGCCCATGCACCAGATAGAGAAATCGTTCCCTCAAGCCTGGGCTTCTGAGAAAAAGAAAGACTTCCTTTCGAGAAAAGAAGCCCCAATAAAAGAATGAAAATAA
>JBBIMS010000331.1:0-2299 GCA_037444285.1 Candidatus Aminicenantota bacterium
ATGACCTGGGGTATCAATTATATTTATTCTATGCCCTTTCCAGAAACATGTTGTTGCAGCAGAGGTTATTGTTATTCCTCTTTCCTGTTCCTGCTCCATCCAGTCCATAACAGCTGTCCCTTCATCTACCTCTCCAATTTTATAGGTTATACCTGTGTAATAAAGAATTCTCTCAGTTGTAGTTGTTTTTCCAGCATCAATATGTGCCATTATCCCTATATTCCTCGTTTTTTCTATAGGTATAACCCTCGGCAACTTTAAACTCCTTTACCATCTATAATGTGCAAATGCTCTATTAGACTCTGCCATCTTATGGGTATCTTCCCTTTTCTTGAAAGCCCCGCCTTTCTTTGCAACTGCATCAAGGATCTCCGCTGCTAACTTTTCTTCCATTGACTTTCCTTGCCTCTCCCTTGCAAATTTGACTATCCATCGGACAGCAAGAGAAGTTCCTCTTTCATCTGGCACTTCTACAGGAACCTGATATGTGGCTCCACCAACTCTTCTTGATTTTGTCTCTAATTTTGGCTTTACAGTCTCAACTGCTCTCATAAGTACTTTCAAAGGATCTTCTTTTGTTCGCTCAGCTATGATTTTCATAGCATTGTAAACAATTTTCTCAGCCTTTGACTTTTTACCTTCCTTAAGTATTACATTTATGAATTTTGTTACTAAGGTGGAATTATAGTATGGATCAGGTGGCAACTCTCTCTTTTTTACATAACCTCTTCTCGGCATCCAATCCTCCTTAACTTGCCTCTACAGCCTTTTTCTTTGGTTTTTTAGCTCCATACTTTGATCTTCCCTGCATTCTATCTTGAACACCCTGCGCATCAAGAGCTCCCCTTATTATATGATATCTCACACCAGGAAGGTCCTTAACTCTTCCTCCTCTAATCAGAACCTGATGGTGCTCCTGAAGAGTGTGTCCTATACCTGGAATATATGCTGTAACTTCAATTCCATTCGTCAATCTAACCCTTGCCACCTTCCTTATAGCTGAATTGGGTTTCTTGGGAGTTGTTGTAAATACTCTTATGCAAACCCCTTTCTTCTGGGGACAACTTTGAAGTGCGGGTGATTTGCCCTTCTTCTTTTCGCTTTTCCTTCCAAATCTAACTAACTGATTTACAGTTGGCAAACGTGCCTCCTTAAAAAATATATTTTTCAGTGGAGCAATTTTGGTTGTGACTCTGAAGAATCTCTCGATTCTTCAGAAACTCCTCTGAAGTTTTTATTTATATCAGAAAAAAAACACACTGTCAAGAAGTATTAGCAGGAATTATACTTCACCTGTTTTTTCTGAAATCTTGTGATAAAATTGTATGGCGAGATATTAAAATAGCCATGGATTATGCTATAAAAATCAGAATTTAAAGAGAGGTGCCCATGAAGAAATTTTACACTATCAAAAAATTAATCGGTTTTATCTTTTCAATTTTTCTAATTTTTGTCCTTTATGGTCTTGAATTATCAGAAGAAGTTCCTGAGGATTTGGAGAACCCACTGGTTTTTGGAATTAACAAAGAACCTCCTCGTGCAAGCTTCATCCCATTTCCAGAAGTTTCCCTTGCATTAAAATTATCCCCAGAGGATTCTCCTCTTTTCAAATCATTAAATGGAAAATGGAAATTTTACTGGATTCCCAAGCCATCGTTAAAGCCATCTGATTTCTGGAAGCAAGAATATGACGACTCTTTATGGAAAGAGATCGAAGTTCCTTCCAACTGGGAGATTCAGGGTTACGGAATCCCAATTTATGTGAACTCAGATTATGAATTCACCAGGAACCCTTCTCCTCCCCGTATACCCCACGACAACAACCCTACTGGTCTTTATCGCTTAAAATTTAAAGTTCCTGAAAACTGGAAAGGATTTGATATATTCATTCATTTTGGTGCAGTAAAGTCTGCTTTTTATCTCTGGGTCAATGGAAATAAAGTAGGATACAGTGAGGATTCTAAAACACCAGCTGAATTCAAAATAACTCCTTACCTAAGAAATGGGGAGAATTTGATAGCTCTTGAGGTCTATCGCTGGTCTGATGGCTCCTATCTTGAATGCCAAGACATGTGGAGAATTTCTGGGATCGAAAGAGATGTTTATCTCTATGCAGCTCCTCATGTAAGAATAAGGGATTTCTTTGCAAGAACAACTCTTGACGATGATTATAAAAATGGGATTCTGGATTTAGATGTAGAGGTTTTAAATGATATTTTACCAAGGAAGGGAAGCAGCCAAAAAGCTTCTGTATTTAATCTATTTGTGAGCATTATGGATGAGAATGGGAAAGAAATTT
>JBBIMS010000332.1:0-2292 GCA_037444285.1 Candidatus Aminicenantota bacterium
GATAAAATAAAGGGATGGTATGAAAGGGCTTTAGCAAAAGTTTTGAAAAGAAGAGCAATCTTTCTCACCTCCATAATTGCTCTTTTCATCCTTTCTATTTTAATTGTCATATTTTTAGCAGGGAAAGAGTTTTTCCCCTCTGCGGATAGAAGCTTCTTTATGATGAAAGTTAAACTCCCTGTAGGGACACCTTTAAATGAGACAGTGAGAGTTATGCAAACTATTGAGGACAGAGCTATAAATGAAAAGGCTATAAAGAGCGTAATTACTTTTGCCGGGACAGAGTCGGAAGAGCAGATTCCTTCAGAATTCTCTGCATCAGGACCCCATGAAGGCTTCTTTATGGGTTCCCTTATTAGAAGGAGTGAGAGAAAAGAGAGCTCAAATGAAATACTTGAAAGGCTGAGGAATGAGATTCCACCTTTTGAACATGCAAAAATAGAAGTGATTGATATGTCAACAATGAGTTTTGGAGGAAGTACCTCCCCTATAGAAATAAAGATTTTTGGTGAAGATCTTGATCTTTTGAGAGATACAGGGTGGAAGATAATGGAGTCAATAAAAGATATTAAGGGAATTAGAGACTTGAGAATATCTCTTGAAAAGGGAAAGCCAGAGTATCACATTTTAATAAATAGGGAGAAAGCATCAAGGTTTGGACTCAAAGTTACGCAAATAGGTTCAATCCTTGAATCCTACACCCTTGGAAGGATATCAACTCGTTTCAAAACTGGTGGTGAAGAACTTGATGTAAGGGTAAGGCTTCATCCCGAAGACCAGAGAACCATTGAGGATCTATTGTCTATATCGGTTGTTAGCCCATCAGGGAAAAAAATATTTCTGAGGGACATTGCTGATGTTGTTGAGGGAACAGGTCCTGTGAGAATAGAAAGGGAAGGCCAGGTGAGAAAGGTTTCTGTTCTTGCAAACTATTTTGGTAGAGACCTTGGAGGGATAACTTCAGAGATTAAGAAGAGAATAGAACCTATTCAGAAGAATCTACCTTTTGGCTACTTTATCGAACTTGGTGGTCAATACAGAGATATGATGGAATCCTTCAAAACAATTGCATGGGTTCTTCTTCTTTCATCTCTTCTCTCCTACATGGTTATGGCATCCCTTTTTGAAAATCTCCTTCACCCCTTTGTTATAATGTTCACAGTCCCCCTTTCCTTCATTGGAGTTGCCTTTGGATTCTGGATCGGAGGGGTTAATATAAGCCTTCCTGCCCTTATGGGTTTTGTCATGCTAAGTGGAATTGCAGTCAATAATGGAATTGTTATGATTGACTTTATAAATAGATTGAGAAGGGAAGGAGTTTCCAAATTTGAAGCAATTGTAAAAGGAGCTTCAGTAAGACTGAGACCTGTTCTAATTACTTCCTTGACGACAATTATTGGAGTTACTCCAATGATATTATCTCGTTCAGAAGGTTCTGAAATGAGAGTCCCTCTTGGTTTGACCCTTTTCTCAGGTCTTCTAACTGCCACATTCCTTACCCTCTTTGTAATTCCTGTTATTTATAGCCTTGTTACAAAGGAAAAGAAGAGTGTCTGAGAAATTCAAAGGTATGATTCAGGTGTACACAGGTAATGGAAAAGGGAAAACCACTGCTGCTCTTGGTTTGTGCATGAGAGCTGCTGGTTGGGGTTACCGGAGTTATATCGGGCAATTTTTAAAAGGTCAGGATTACGGTGAACTTCACTCCATAGAAAAATTTGCAGATTTAATTGTTATTGAACAATTTGGCAAAAAAGGTTTCATTCATATTGAAAAAGGCCCTGATGAGGAGGATATAAAGCTTGCAAAGGATGGTTTGAGGAAATGTTATTCGGAAATGAAATCAGGAAAATTCAGAATAATTGTTCTTGATGAAATTAATGTTGCCCTTTATTTCAAACTGATTTCAGAAGAAGAAATTCATTCCTTTCTTGATGAAAAACCAGAGGATGTCGAAATTGTTCTTACTGGAAGATATGCTCCCCAATCAATAATTGATAGGGCTGACCTGGTCACTGAAATGAAGGAAGTAAAACATTACTTTCAAAAGGGTATTGGAGCGAGAAAAGGGATAGAAAAATGATAATTAAAAAATGGCTGTGGAAGACGGATTTTAAGGTATTGACAAATTTTAGTAAATTACTTATTATATATTTGTCTTGATTAGGAAGACTTAAAGATATCTTGACAAAAAGAGAGAAATTTGATAAAAAATATAATTGCCCTCTCGGGTTAGAGGGCAGAGAAAAAAAGATCTTTGAAAACTGGGTAAAGCGAAAAGATAGAATATGA
>JBBIMS010000333.1:0-2269 GCA_037444285.1 Candidatus Aminicenantota bacterium
TTCCTTTTCAGAAAATAGAATATGTAAAAAAAGCATGAAATAGCATAAGAAATTAAAGAAAGCTTAAAAAGAATTGGCATTCTTCCAAATACTATTGAAATCATCTTTTCTCTCCTATTCTTCAGTTGTCAATTTTATAAGCCTTCCCTTGATAAAAAAGGAATGAATAATACCAAGAGAAAGCATTATAAAACCAAGCCATACAAAGCCAAGCCCTGGATCCTTTACAACTTCAATCCCTGAATATGTTAAATCCTTTGGATCATAATTGGATTGGTAGAAGGCAAAACCTTTATATTTAAAAGGCTTGTTAACTTCAATCTCAACCTCTTTCACCACATTCCCCTTCTCAATAAACTTCAACCTGCTTTTGTAATCTTTTATCTCTTCCATCTTTCTCTCAAAGGTCAGGGCAAGCTCACCATTCTCGAGATAAATTGGTTCAGGGTTGTTAGCAAAAAGAAGATGTTCTTTATTTTCCTGTCCTTCTACTACAAGAAGTATTGCAGGATTTTCAGGATTCTGGGATTTTGTTGCATACTCAGAGACAATCTTGGCACTTTTCAACATTTCCTCTATAGTTATTGATTTTGAACCAAAGGAAAGAGTGTATGGAGTATTGAATTTCTCTATTTTTGAGCTTTTTTCTTCAAAAATCTTTAAAGTATTAGAAGAACCATATACAAATAAATGGACTTTGGCTCCTGGAAAGCCTTCCTGAAATTTATATCTAAGCTCCAGGGCTCCATCGAAAAGGGAAACCTTCTCAAATCCAGATACTTTCCCAAAAAGCCAGCCCTTCTGGAATTCTCCACTCTTTCCTTTTATCTCAACCCTGAGGGCGGGGTTTTTGGGCTCTGATGAAAGGGAAAAAGCCTCTTTCTTTTCAGTATCGTAAATAAAATGAGGCAGAAAATCCACAAACTTCAGAACATATCCATCCCTTTCAAAAGTATCTCCCTTCTCAACCTCCAATGTGTAATTTTTCCCATTTATTGTTATTTCTACAATATTCTTCCATCCTGGGGGTTGGAAAGAGATTCCTTTTTCAAAATTCTCATCTACATCCCATCCGAAATGAATTGCAAGCTCTCCATCAGGGGAAAAGTAGCTTCTATTCTCATTACTAAGGAGGATTTCTTCTTTACCATTCTTAGAACTCAAAGATACCCTGATGACAGGATTAAATCCACCTTCCTCCCCCTTTTCTACCCTCTTAGCCACATAGAAGTCGGGGTAATACTCCTTTATGTAAAAGGATGTTCTGGAAGATAACTTTACCTTTCTCCTTTCCTCAGGTTTCACTGATAGAATAGCTCCAAATTTATTTGTTTTCTCGGAGAATTTCCAGAGGAATAACCTATACTCAGGAACATACTCCTCAAGGGAAAAATTCGAGAGCTCGACATCAAATCCAAGGGGCTTTGTTTTAGAAGTTTTAAACCCTTTCTCAATAAGGCTTATTTCACCCTTCCTCTCTCCAATATGGAGGTCGAGAAAACCTTTTACTCCTGATAGATCCCCAATAAGAGCTCCGAGAAGTATAACAACTATGCCGAGGTGGGTCATGTAAAAGCCGAGTTCTTTCCAACTCAATTTCTTTCTTGTAATGGTGCATATTGTAAGAGATAGGGCAAGGATAAAAAGGAAGGAGTTAAACCACCAGCTCTTGTAAAGGGAATCAAGGAAAAAGAAAAACACAACTGAAGAAAAGGAGCCGAGCTTTTCCATGTAAAATTGAGGTGGTTGCTCCTGAACAATGAAAGTTCCGATAATAACTGAAACAGTAATAACCAACAAAAGGGCAACAGCGAACCTTACCGACTTTAGATAAGATAAGACCTTAGAGAGATAAAGAATTGAGAGGAAAGCAAAGAGGAGAAATAGGGAGATAATGACCCAGAAAGGTGAGATTTTATTTAAAAACTTCAAATGGAAGAACTGAAAAATATTTACAATAAACCCTAAAGCCAGAATTGCCAATACACTTTTTCCAATTCCAATCTTGCTCATAAGTTTTAAATTATAATATATCTTTCAAATTTTACAAAAATACCAATTTGATATCAAAAAGAGTATTTTTTCCAGAATAAAAAGACTTTTTAAAATTTAGAGTGAAACTAAAAATCTGCCATTCACTGATTTCAAGATGGGAAAAGAAGCTTTTTAAATTATTTTGTAAATGTTATAATTAAAAAATGAAAAAGTTTTTACGAGGGTGTTCAATAACTTGCAAGGGCTTGAAAATATTGCTTCTGCAAGTCATTGC
>JBBIMS010000334.1:0-2259 GCA_037444285.1 Candidatus Aminicenantota bacterium
AGAAAGGATGCTCCTCCTGACTTTGAATTCACAATAAAAGCCTGGCAGGTTATAACCCACAGACCAAGCTCACCAACATATAGAAAGATGAAGGGGAGGATTAATGGAGATTTTGGCTCTTTCCTTCCAACAAAACCTGTTATGGATGCATGGAAAATAACAAAGGAGTGCGCCCTTGCTCTACAGTCAAAGATTATAATTTTCCAGTGCCCGGCTTCCTTCACTCCATCGGAAGAAAATATTGAAAATATGAGGAAATTTTTTGAAAAGATAGAAAGAAATGATTTTATTCTTGGATGGGAGCCAAGGGGGGAGGGATGGAAGGATGAAATTGTCGAAAGGTTATGTGAGGATCTGTCTTTAGTTCATGTTGTTGATCCCTTCCAGAGGAAATCAGTGGCAGGAGGGATAAATTATTTCAGGCTTCATGGGATTGGAGGGGCAAGATACAGGTTCAAGGATGAGGATTTTGAATTCTTGCTTTCATCCGCAAAAAGAGAGAAAAATTACATTATTTTCAATAACATCCAGTCCTACGAGGATTCAATGAAATTCAAAAGATGGCTTGAAGAGAAAAGGGAGGTATAAGATGGGAATAGGAATGGATTTTCTTCTAAGGACATTTATAACAGGGTTTGAAGAGGGGATATCCGAGAAGAAAATTCTAAATGAGACAGTAAAACTTCCAGAACCTGAGACAAAGGGAGGTCCTCCCATATGGGATTGTTTGAGGAGGAGAAGGTCTTTGAGGGATTATAAAAATCAGTCTGTATCTTTAAAGGAACTTTCCCAAATTCTCTGGGGCTCCTATGGAGTGACTGCAAAGGAGTGGGGATACCACCTTAAAACTGCTCCATCTGCAGGAGCTCTCTATCCCATCGAGATTTATGTTGCATCCTTCAATGTTGAGGGTTTGAAAAAAGGAATATATCATTTTAATCCAAAGGATATGAGTCTGAGGGGAGTTTTTGAGGGTGACTTTTCAAGGGAGATAACTAATGCTTGCCTTGGACAGGATTTCATTCTGGATTCTGCATTCGCTCTAATCCTTACAGCAATACCCTCGAGAACAACCTTAAGATACAGGGAAAGGGGTGTAAGATACATACTTATGGACCTGGGATGTATCATTCAGAATATTTACCTTTCCTTAACAGCTCTTGGAATGGGTGGTTGCATAATTGGAGCCTTTTCAGACTCTGCAATGAATAAAATAATGAATCTTAATCCTGAAAGGGAACTTGTCCTTGCTGTTTTCAGCGTTGGAAAGGTTTGAAAATTCCTTAAGAAATTTCCTTTAGCATTCCTGCAAGGAGGGGAATGAGGATCTCGTGATGTCCGACAAAGTAAAATCCCTTTCCCGATTCTGAAACAGGTCTTTCTGCCACATTTTTCAAGGCTCTATATTGAACAATGAAATCAAAAACAGCTGTTGTAAAATTTTCAACTTTATACCCCATGTTCCTCACATAAGTTAGGGCTTTCAAAAAAACCTCAGGGATGATTACAGCAGAACCAAAATTAAGGAAGACCCCTCCATTGTTAAGTTCACGGACAATGGAAGAAAAAAGGAAAAAATCCCTCAGAGAGCCTTTTCCAATAGCTTCTCCTGAAACATTGGGGTGGAAATTAAATATATCAGTTCCGATTGCAATATGGACTGTAACAGGAATATTTAGTTTCCATGCCTTCAAAAGTAATGAATGTTCGGGGTAACTCAGGGAAATTTCAGCCATTGCTCTTCCCATTGCCTCTCCCAATCCTGCATCTTCTTTAAGGCATAAGATGGAAGCTCTGTTTATTATCTCTCCTGTTTCCTTAGCCACGCCAAAGGAGCCATCCTTCAGATGTTTTTCAACATCCTCAGAGGTCTTACCCTCAAAAGCAATCTCAAGATCATGGACAAGGCAAGCACCATTAACAGCTATTGAAGTAATAAAGCCATTTTCCATGAGATCAATTAGGATTGGAGATAGACCAACCTTTATAACATGGGCTCCCATTCCCAAAATTATACTCCTTTCCCTTTTCTTTGCCTCAAAAATGGCTTTTGCAAGCTCCCTCAATTCTTTCCCTGCAAGGATATTGGGAAGGGAATTTACCCACTCGCTGAAGGTTCCACCCTTTTTTACTGGAGAACCAAAATCATCAATTTTTACCTTACTCTCCCTATCTTTTAGAGAGACTGTCCTGAGTTTCTCAGGGAAAAGAGGAGAGAACTTATATTTTTTCATTTAAGAAATTTAATGATATTAATAC
>JBBIMS010000335.1:0-2227 GCA_037444285.1 Candidatus Aminicenantota bacterium
ATTATGATCTAACCAGTACTATATTTCAGAGACATTGAATTTTGATCTAACACGCCAAGGAGAAATCTATTTTGGGTTAAAAGATGGGAAAATGCTTCATCTGAGAATTACCTTGTGTCCATTGATTTCTACTATTTTCATTTTTATATCGTAAACTTTCTCGAGAATCTCTTCGCTCAGAATCTCCTGAGTTCTTCCACTCCCTACAATCACTCCATTTTTCATAAAAACAATATTGTCAGAATATTTTACAGCTAAATCAAGGTTGTGAAGGGTTAATATAACAGTCTTTCCCATTTTTGTAGAGAGGCTCTTTATAAGTTCCATTATCTCAATTTCATGTTTTGGGTCGAGAAAGGATGTGGGTTCGTCCATTAGAAGAATCTCTGGCTCCTGAACAATTGCTCTTGCTATAAGGACAAGCCTTCTCTCTCCACTGCTTAATTCAAGAATCCCCCTTCCTCTATAGTCCTTTATCCCTACAAATTCCAGAGCCTCCTCAGCCATTTCCAGATCCCTTTTCGATGGTTTTGAGAGAAGGTTTAGATACGGAGTTCTTCCCATGAGGACAAAGTCTATAACCGAGAAATTAAAGATTAATATTTGCTCCTGGGGAACATAACCTACAATTTTAGCTCTCTTGCTCCCCTTCATTTGATATAGATCCTCACCGTTTATAAATACTGAGCCTATCCTTACTGGATTAATCATACATAGACATTTCAAAAATGTAGATTTACCTGCACCGTTTGGTCCGACCACTGAAGTTACTTTTGAGCTTTCAAAGTTCAAATCATTTACTTTTAAAGTGAAATTTGGGTAGGAGAATACGAGCTCTCTAACTTTGACCTTCATGCCCAGAGCTTTCCTGATTTTCTAAGAAAATAGATGAAGAAGGGTATTCCTATTATACTGGTGAAGATTCCAACAGGTATTTCGAAACTTGTAATCCCTCTTGAGAGATCATCTGCAATTAGAAGAAAGGTTGCACCAATAAGTGCTGAGGCAGGGATCACTTTCCTGTTGTCAACACCAAAAATCATTCTTGAAATGTGGGGTATTATAAGTCCTACCCATCCTATTATCCCTGTGGAGGATATGGCTGATGATGTTGCCATTGTTGTAGCAATCATTATAAAAAGTTTCTCCAATTTCACATTTAAACCAAGAGCTTTTGCCTCCTCATCACCAAGGGAGAGGACATTCATCCTCCATCCATAAAGAAAGAGAACGGTCATTCCAATAAGCATAAATGGGAGAGAATAAAAAACTTCTTTCCAGCCCGCAAGGGAAAAGGAGCCCATGAGCCAGAAAAAGAGGGATTGAAGGGAATAGGGATTTGCAAGAAACTCCACCATGGTAAGTAGAGAAGTGAAAAATGCGGTTACAATTACTCCAGTAAGTAAAAGGGATATAATATCTGAACCAGCCCCTTTCGCTATAAGAAGGACTGAGAGAAAGGCAATAAAGGCAAAAATGAAAGATGAAAGCTCAACAGGAAAGCCTTTGCCAAAGAAGACAATTGAAAGGGATGCACCGAAAGCTGCTCCTGAGGAAATACCGAGAATATACTCATTTACAAGGGGATTTCTGAAAGGGCCTGAAGGGAGGCTCCGGAGACTGAAAGGGAAGCTCCAACTGTTAGAGCAAGAATTACCCTTGGAAGTCTTATCTTTAAAATTATGTCCCTGTAAACCTCTGGAATTTCTTTTAAACCGGATGATGAAAAAATAGAAAGAAAGGTTTTCAAAACATCTTTTAAACTTATTGGATAGGAGCCTATAAGGAGAGAGATGATGGAAACAAAAAAAGGGAGGAAAATAATCAAAAGAAATCCTATCCTTTCTCTCTTATTTAATTTTCCATTCATTGCATTTCAATCTTTTAAATAGAAGATCAAATGCTTTATTGGTATTGTAAAACTTTCCAAAAATCTCCTTCCCTTCTTCCATTAGCTCAATGTCAGAAAATCTTGATGGATAGAATATTTTTGAAAGGTATACTGTTTCGAAAAGAACTTCAGCGGGATCCCACCAGAACCAGAACCCAAAGGTGTAATAAACCTTTCTTTGTTTAATTGCAGCGAGTGAGCCAATTCTCTCATCAGAGAGAACACTCTCCACAGTTATTGTCCTTTCTTCAGGAGGGTAATTTCCATGAATTAAAATTATATCAGGGTTCCACTTTATAATTTTTTCAATACTCACAGCAGTTCCAACAGTCCCCT
>JBBIMS010000336.1:0-590 GCA_037444285.1 Candidatus Aminicenantota bacterium
ATACCTTTCCACTGGGTGAGGTTGCGCAGTAAATGTTTCCTGATGAATCCATGGCGAGGGAAAGAATATCCATCTCAGGAGCATCAAAAAGAAGAGTTGATTTCCCTCTTGAATCTATCATCCATAACTTTCCATCGTGCCCGGTCCCGAGATAAATATTCCCCTTTGAATCAGAAATAAAAGAGAAATAAAATTCTTCAGGAGGTGATTCAATAACTTTATCTTTTAATGATAGGACAATCCCTTCCTCAAAAAATGCTGTTCCAGAAAATTTGCCCTTTAAAAACTCCTCACCCTCTCTACTAAACTTTCCTGGAAGAGATGAAAAAGCCTGTAAAACAGGGAAGATAAGAAGGAAAATGATTATTCTTTTCATTATTTCACTCCTTTATTTTTAACTTCACCACTTTAAATCCCTTTACTACCTTATCAAGGGGATACTGGTATTCCTTCAATGTAGAACTTGAAACCGGGACAGGAGAGGATGAAACCCTTGAAGAGCCAATAACTGATTTGAAAAATAGAGGAACCGATGAAAGCTCCTCTCCTTTCAAGAATGACGCTTCATTGGGGATTCTCAATTTAAAATA
>JBBIMS010000336.1:612-1833 GCA_037444285.1 Candidatus Aminicenantota bacterium
GTTCAAAGCTCTTATGAGTTGTTCCATACTTCCTGGCATCACTCCACCCCTGTATGCTTTTACCTCAAGATTATACATTGATTCGGCGTCAGCAATAATCACCTCAATTTCTTGCCCTGCTCTTAATTTGGGAATTGGGAGGCTTACCTCCTCAACTCTCTCCTTCCCCCTCCATGTTTTTAAAAATACTTTTATATTGACATTTTTACCTGCTTCAACTTCGTTCCTTTCAATCCAGACCCTTTCAATACTTACACTATCAACATTCTCAAGTAGGGAAATTCTTAACTTTATATCCTGAACCTTTACACTCTCAAATTCATTGTTGAGAAGGTAATATACAACGGCAGTTGGGAGTAAAGAAGTATCAAGCAATGCAGATTCCCCTGAGAAGTAATCTTCAATTTTTACATTCCTTCCCTCAGAGATAATAACCTCGCCATCCAGGGAAATTGTTACATCACCATGGAAATTAGGCTCTTCAAGTTCATTACCGAGTAACTCACTCAGGAGAGAATTGTAAATGGAAAGTAAAATAAGAATTGGGGATAGAAACCTTTGATTCACAATTTCAAATTTGAGTTCCCTTTTACCTGATTTTTCCTTAGCTATTTCTATTTTAAGGGGGATTAAAGAGGGAGATTCCCCAATCTTCCCATAAATACCACTGTATCGATCCTGTATCAATCTCCCAACACTCTCTCCTATGGTTGCAAGTTTAAAGGAGGCTTCTTGATTTGGAACAACTGTTATAATCTCTGCTCTGGCAACGGGAAAATCAACAGGACCAAGGTTGAAGAGGGGGTGTCCAAAGGCATAAAAGGAGTCTCCATCAACATAAGAGACGGTTCCAACAGCAGAAAGATCCCAGTCACCCCTAACAAGTTGAACAGCAATGGGATCCCCTTCCAAAAATCTCCCTCTGGGCTTTTCTCCCTGCTCAACAGGGAAGAATGCAAAGGATGAGAGTCCCATCCAGGAGAAAAGAGATTTTATTAGTGATGATGAATTTAAAAAATTCGTCAAAACTGGAGTGTCGTGAAAAATCCCTTTTATAGAGGATGAAACATTCAATAAGCTCGCAATTTTTTCTATTTCAGAAATGGTTAAAGATTTTTTGAACGGGATAAAGCTATGGGCAGAGGAAGGAGAGGAAGTTGTTTTTGGAATGGAGAAAATATCTTCTGCAGGAGTTATTCCAGCAACTGGCTCTGTCGACCA
>JBBIMS010000336.1:1900-2221 GCA_037444285.1 Candidatus Aminicenantota bacterium
ACCCTGAATTACATTTGTTTTCTGGATTGTGTCCCCTTTTAATCTTGCTATAATTAGATCCTTCCCTGGAATTGGATTTTTGAGGATCCCAAGAATTTCTACATCAAATTCTTCAACCTTTCTTCCCTGAAAAACTGTTTTCCCTTTTCCTGTAAGTCCTGATTTAACATCTTTAAGGGGAAAAATTGGAATCGCACTGAAAAGGTGTGAAATTAAAATAATGGAGAAAATAAAAATTAAAATTTTTTTTCCCATATCACAATCCTTTCAAAAAAGAATTATATTTTAATTATGCTCACCTTTCAATTAAACTCTTCTCCT
>JBBIMS010000337.1:0-2211 GCA_037444285.1 Candidatus Aminicenantota bacterium
CGCTTGCAAAAAAATGATGAAAGGGAAAGTTTCAGGAGAAATCATTGCTGGTGTTGAACCAATCGAAGATACTCTTAAAGCAATAGACTACATAACCTCAATTGGAGCATTCCCTACTGTTTGTATTTTCAGACCTTTATTGGGTGCAGATATGGAAGATTTTCCATCCCCTTCCTATGAGGATATGTATATTGTTTTCCAGCATGTTTATAACTCTTGTAGAAAAAACAATATACCAATTGGTGTTGTGCCCAATATAGAAGTCAGCCTTGTAGTTCTTCCTGTTGATGCAAAGTATTTAGTAAAACATGACCTTAAATATTATCTCTATGAGTGGGAAATGAGGATATTGAGGCTTTTAGCTTATCCCTATTTCAAATGGAGGATGAGAAAAAGAAAGATAAATGTTCCCCTTGATCCCATTGAATGGAAGAAACTCAAAGGATTAGAAACCTAAGCTTTATTAGCTCTGTTTAAGCTTTGAATAAACAATCTCTCCACCAATAACTGTCATCAAAACTTCTGTTTTAAGAATTTCCATTTCTGGAATTGTCATTATATCTTTTGAAAGCACAACAAGATCAGCAAATTTCCCTTTCTTTAATGTTCCCTTCACATTCTCCTCAAAAGCAGAATAGGCAGCATTTATCGTGAAGCATCTAAGAGCTTCTTCCCTTGTCATTTTCTCGTCAGGATGCCATCCACCTTCAGGCCATCCTTTATGATCGAATCTTGTAATAGCAGCAAAAAATCCCCAGAGAGGGTTTGGATTCTCCACAGGAAAATCAGATCCACCCGCAATCTTTACACCCTTTTTCATTATTGATCTCCAGGCATAGGCTCCTTTTGCCCTATCAGAACCCAGCCTTTTCTCAGCCCAGTACATATCAGATGTAGCATGGGTGGGTTGCATTGATGGAATCACTCCTAACTCTGAAAATCTCTTCATATCTTCAAGTCTAACTACCTGGGCATGTTCAATCCTCAATCTGTGATCCTTTGCACCTGTCTCCTTTATAACTTTTTCAAAGGCATTTAGAGCCAAAAAGTTAGCTTTGTCTCCAATTGCATGAACGCAAACCTGATATCCACTTTTAAGAGCAGATTTTGCTATCTGATAGAGCTTATTTTCATCCATAAGAAGTAACCCACAATTTTGAGGATCATCTGAGTAAGGCTCAAAAAGAGCAGCTCCCTTTGAGCCAAGAGCTCCATCCATAAAAAGTTTTACTGCTCTTATTGTAAGCTTTCCACCCTCTCTTATAACTGGAGGTCTGTCCTTATACTTTCGGAAATGCTCTTCTCCACTGAGCATTGCGTAAATCCTGATTTTTAACTTTCCTTCTTTTATCAACTCTCTGTAAATCTCTATTATCTCCTCAGGCGTTCCTGCCTCGTGAACCTCTGTCAATCCCAATTTGATACATTCTTCCTGAGCTCTGAGAATGGCATCCTTCTTCCATTCCTTATTTTTCTCAGGAATATGCTTTTCTATAAGATTTTGTGCTGCATCAATAAAGACTCCTGTGGGCTCCCCTGACTCGTCTCTTATTATCTTTCCTCCTGGAGGATCCTTTGTTTCCTTTGTAATGCCAGCTATCTCCATGGCTTTCCTGTTAGCCCATCCTGCATGTCCATCAACTCTCGTAAAATAGGCTGGGTTAGCCGGAGTAACTTCAGACAGCTCTTTATAAGTTGGGAACTCTTTTTTCTCCCAATCTTCGTGGTCCCATCCATGTCCTGTTATCCATTCTCCAGGCTTGTAATTGGAAATATTTTTTCTAATTATTTCAAGTATCTCAGATAAACTCTTTGTTCCAACAAAATTCAGCTCCTTTAAAGAGGAACCATAAGAGAAAAAATGGACATGGGCATCAATTAATCCAGGAATTACAGTCTTCCCCTGAAGAACAAAAACTGAGGTCTTCTCTCCAATTGTTTCCATAACTTCTTCATTTGAACCTATCATAAAGATCCTATCCCCTTTTATTGCGATCGCTTCTGCCAGTGGTTTTTCTTCCTCAAGGGTATAGATATTACCGTTTAAAAATACAAGATCAGCCTTTTCTTCCTTTATCTTGGAAAAGAGTAGTAAAGGCAAAAGAAGCAAAAGAAGATACTTATAACAACCCATCTTTACCTCCTAGCAAAAATTAGAGGGTGTTCAATAACTTGCAAAGGCTTGAAAATATTACTTCTGCAAGTCATTGC
>JBBIMS010000338.1:0-2186 GCA_037444285.1 Candidatus Aminicenantota bacterium
TGCTCTTCCGATCTCTAAGACGGAATAATTCCGAATAATTTCCATTTATTAGTCCTCCTGAATAAATTATATAAATCATTCTCAAGTATAACTCTTAAAATTTTTGATGTCAACGAAATTTAAAAAGAAAGGAGGGGGGTGGCTTCACCACTCCCGATAAAGGGGAGATAGTGGCCACCCTATAGCGGGGAAGGGGAAAAAGGAGGGGAGGTGAGTGCCCTTTGGGGGGATGCAAAGGGCTAATGGAGATCTATTTATGATTCCAATCCTCATATTTTTCATTATACCAATTTTTTCCCTCATGTCAATAATACGATATCAAGTTAAAAAAGTTTTGCCTATAAAATCCCTTCTGAAAAGAGCTTGGAACCCAGAGACTTTTAAATCTTTCAATTATCCTCTCCAACATTTTTCACCCTATTCTCAAAACTCCAGCTCCATTTATACCACCTTTTTTTAAAAATTGCAAGGCAAGGTTAGCTGCTTCCAGAGGGAATTCCTCAACCCTTGTTTTAATTGGAATTTTTGAGGCAAGGGAAAGAAGTTCTAAAGCATCTTCCCTTGTGCTGTTGGCAACACTCCTAATAATTCTTTCGTTGTATAATAGCTCATAAGGGAAAGAGGGAATCGGACTCATATAGATTCCAGCACTTGCAACAGTCCCCCCCTTTCTCAAAACTTTTAATGCTGAAAGATAAAGCTCTCCAGCAGGTGCAAAAATTATTGCCGAATCAAGTTCCTCAGGAGGATTGTCCATTGAGGTCCCTACCCAATCTGCACCCAATTCTTCCGCTAATTTTCTGTGTTTCTCAGATCTTGAAAAAACAAAAATCTTGCAACCGTAAAATTTTGCTATTTGAATAACTATATGGGCTGAGGCTCCAAATCCATACAGGCCAAGATTTTCCCCTTCCTTCACATTGCTCAATTTGAAGGAGCGATACCCAATTATTCCCGCACAAAGAAGAGGAGCTGCATCTAAATCAGAAAAGTTATCGGGGATTTTATATGTGAACTTTTCCTTGGAAACTACATACTCTGCATAACCTCCATCCTTTGTATAACCTGTGAACTCAGGGAAATCACAAAGATTTTCCATTCCTTTGGTACAATATTTGCATTTTCCACAGGAAGAGTAAAGCCATGCAACACCAACCCTATCACCTTTTTTAAATTTTTTAACATTCTCTCCCACCTTTTCAACTCTACCAACTATCTGGTGTCCTGGAATTATTGGTAGTTTCTTAAGTGGAAGTTCTCCCTCAATCACATGGAGATCAGTGTGGCAGATTCCACAGGCTGAGACTTTTATTAAAATCTCACCAGAGGATGGTTCTGGAATCTCTACTTCTTTTAATTTAAGAGGAGCATTCTCTATATTATCAGGATTTTCAAGAACCATCCCTTTCATTTTTCACCCAATTTTGTAGAGAGCCTCCTTTATTCTGCTTATCCCTTCCATCAAATTTTCGTCAGAAACAGCAAAGGAAATTCTTATGAAACCAGGGGTTCCAAAGGAATCTCCAGGGACAGTAACAACTCTTGCATTTTCTATGAGGTAAAGAACAAGTTCTGTTGTATCCTTAATTTTCCCTCCAATATAATAACTTAAATCGGGATAGAAGTAAAAGGCTCCTTCAGGAGGATAGATTTTCACTCCTTTTATCTCCCTTAGCAGTTTTATTCCAATATCCCTTCTTCTCAGGTAAATTTCCCTTATCTTTTTTATATGCTCTGATGAGTTTTTTATAGCTTCAATTGACGCCTTCTGGGATATGGAGCATGGATTGGATGTTGAATGTCCCTGCAATATTTCCATCTTTTCAATAATTTCCCTTGAGGCAAGGGTGTATCCAATCCTCCACCCCGTCATTGAATAGGACTTGGAGAGGGAACCTATAATGATAAGATTATTCTTTGATGAGGGGGAAAGTCTTAAAGCCTCAGGGAATTCTCTATCAAAAATAATTTCTCTGTAACATTCATCTATTATTATGTAAAATCCTTTCTCTACAGAGAGCTCACAAAGCTTTTTAAGCCCCTCCTTATCAATTACAGAACCTGAAGGGTTTGAAGGGTAATTTAGAATTATAGCTTTGGTTTTTTCATTTATGTAGGGAATTATCTTTTCTCCTTTAAAATTTATTCTTCCTTCATCCTCCACAAGGGGGACAAAAACAGGGATC
>JBBIMS010000339.1:0-2180 GCA_037444285.1 Candidatus Aminicenantota bacterium
AAGAGATTCATGGAAGCTCATAAAGTTGTCCCACCCACAGAACAGAGGGAAGGGAGATGGGGGTCTCAGGAAATTGTTATAAGGGATGTGAGGCTCTTTGGTTCCGATGGAAAAGAGAAATATGTTTTTGAATCCGGAGAGGATTTCTCCATTGAAATGGATGTTTTTGCGGAAGAAGAGAATGAAGATTTTGTCTTTGGAATTGCCATCTTCAGTGCAGATGGAATAAGGGTTTACGGAACAAATACCCAGCTCGAAGATATGGAACCAGTAAGTTTTCAGGGAGAGGGAAAGGTTATCTTTAGAATAAATGGACTTGATCTAATTGATGGAACATATTTTCTTGATGTTGCAGCGGTTAGAAAGGATGGTTATCCCTATGACTACCACCGCTCCCTCTACACATTTAAAGTTTATTCAAAAAAGAAAGATGTCGGCTTGTGGAGACCAAGACATTCATGGGCATTTTCCAGCAATATCCAATTTATAACCAATGGGAAAAAGAGTCAGTAAGAAAGAGATCAAAGATATATGTGAGAGGGAGAGAAAAAAGGGTAAAACAATTGTTTTTACAAATGGTTGTTTCGACATACTTCATCCAGGACATATTAGACTTTTTAAATTTGCCAAGAGTAAAGGAGACATTCTTGTTGTTGGAATCAACACAGATAAATCAGTTCAGAAAAACAAAGGGGAGGGAAGACCGATTTTCCCATTGAAAGAGAGGATAGAGATTCTTTCTTCCATTTCTTACATTGATTACATAGTCCCTTTTGCCTCCCTCACACCCCTTTCTTTGATCAAATCTGTAAAGCCAAAGTATATTGTAAAAGGTGGAGACTACACTCCAGAACAGGTTGTAGGTAAGAGGGAAGTTGAGAAATGGGGTGGAGGGGTTTTGATTTTCCCCTATGTTGGAAACTATTCAACTAGTGAAATTATTGGGAAAATAAAAAAGCAATTTTCGGAAAAATCATAGAAATCCCATATCCAAAAATTTCCGTGTAAGGGATTTTTACTGAGAAAAGACCAAAAGAAATCCTTAGATATTCATCCATTAATTCATACCGTATCGTAAAATAAGAGATAACGATAAATGCCCAGGGGAGAAGAGACATAATAATTAAGAAAATCAATAATTTTTGAGAGGTTATCCCAATTTTATAGAATAAACTCCAGATAATGGCAAGAGCTAAAAATATTGATAATCCTGCAAGAATCAGGGAAATAATCCCCAAAAAATTATATTTTGGCTTGAAAATTGACTTCATATTTATTTTTGATCCTTTTCAAAGAAGCAAATCAATATAACATTTGCAAAGGGAAATGGTTTCCCATATTCAGCATCAGGAACCCTTTTAAACCTTTTTTCTACCCATTTATTGCTTTTGGTTACCCTCTTCATTAGATAAATCTTGGAAAAGTTGATTTTCCCCTCCTTCAAGTACTTATCCATTTCTGTATTGTAACCCAATGGAAGAGTAACTATCATTTTCCCTTTTGGGGCAAGAAGGTCTTTTAATCTCTCAATGGCTTTCAAAATTTTTTCAGGTTCCTTAGGTTTCTCATCCCAGCCAACATGTTCCAATGTGGAAATACTGACAATTAAATCGTATTTTTCTGATGGGTTATAGGTTACAATATCTTCATTGATTACACCTTCTCCAGGTTCATATTTGTCCACCACAGTATGGGATACTGGAAAATAATGGGAAAGGACATTCCCCACCTCTAAAATTCTTTTTTGGGAAGCTCTATACTCCTCTACCACTTTCCAGATTATAGGGACTTCAACAGTTCTTTCACCTCCAGTATTGTAAGGGTGATGGAAATAATCGTATTTCTGATTCTGGAAACTGAATTTTTTTGAATCAGAAAAATGCTCATAGAAAAATGAAGTAAGAACATGTAAGACATGGCGCCCGCCAAATTTATTAAAGATAAAGCGGGAACTTCTAAAAATTACAAGAGGAATTCCCCCCTCTTTATAAGCTTTCAAAATTTTCCATAAAATCTTTTTCATATTTTTTAAAATAATCTTTTTTCTGTTTATTTTCAATAACTCTTATGGGTTACAAACAAAAAAATTCGCAGAAAAATACCTCTTGACAAGAGGTATTTTTAGTTTTAAAATATTTTTGATGAGATAAAAATATTATGGGAGCTAAAAATGGAAAGAT
>JBBIMS010000340.1:0-2174 GCA_037444285.1 Candidatus Aminicenantota bacterium
CAAATCAAGCAAATTATTCATAAACCAATCGGTCTCCTGTGGCTAATTTCTTCCTTATTATTCATTACTGTGGCAGTCATTTTCTTATTTAAGAAAGATTGGTGGTGGATGGTTTCGGTCCCTGCCCTTGTGCTTTCCCAAATTCTTATCATTATGTATTGGCGAGATGCTAAATATGGAACAATAGCCAATGGAATTATTCTTATTGGAACTATCATTACCTATGGAATCTGGAGTTTTAATACAATGGTAATAAATGAATTAAAAGCATTTGTGGAACCTGCAATTTCCGAGAAAAAAGTGGTGACAAAAGAAATGCTTGACGATTTACCGCCAGTTGTTAAAAAGTGGCTTCAGGTTTCCAATATTATTGGCAAAGAAATTATTTGTAAAGTTTATCTGAAACAAACTGGAGAAATGCGGACCACGCTCGGTGGTAAGTGGATGCCTGTTAAAGCCGAGCAATGGTTTAAAACAGAAGAACCAGGTTTTATCTGGGTAGCGCATGTTAAAGCTATTCCTGGAATACATATTGCTGGAAGGGATAAATATGAAAATGGGAAAGGGCACATGCTTATTAAGTTACTCTCCCTCATAAATTTTGCCAATGCCAAAGGGAAAGAAACAGACCAGGGAGCAATGTTGAGGTATCTTGCGGAAATTGTTTGGTTTCCATCAGCTGCTTTAAATGATTACATCCAATGGGAACAGATAGATATGAAAACCGCTAAAGCCACGATGACCTACGGAGGGATTACTGCCTCAGGTTTTTTCAAATTTGATGCCAATGGTAATGTAGTAAGTTTTGAAGCCAAGCGATATTATGCTCGTAAAGGTGGAGCAACCCTTGAAGACTGGTTTATACAAATAGGAAAGGATTGCCACAAAGAATTCGAAGGCATAAGAATTCCAACCAGAGCAACTGTTATATGGAAATTAAAAGAAGGTGATTTTCCCTGGTATAAGTTGGAAATTAAAGATATTCATTATAACCAGATTAAAGATTAAATGTCGCTTTTCGCATAACAGCATGCATAAGTTTCACTTCTTTCTCCCTCAAGATTGAAGAATGTTGCAGATGTTTTTAACTTATAAAGATGTTTGACAAAGAAATATGAAGGATATATAACTGGAAAGGAGCCAAAAAATGAAAAAAGTGAAATTTTTTGTATTGGCTTTAATGGGCACTCTCATTCTCCCCGCTCTTTCATCAGGAGAAGATAAACTACTGAGCTTCGGTCTTGAGTTTGAAAATATTACTGACAGAGACCTTTTATTTACAGGAGGCAAAGCAGTTATTACAACTCCAGGAAGAGTTGATCATAAAGTTCTTGAATCATCCGATGAGGTAATTTTTTCCAAATCAGGAAGGGTTTTTCTCAGATGCTCTTTTAATCCCTTAAATTTTCTTTCAATCCATGGAAGAGTAGGTTTTACAAATTTGGAATGGGATATGACTACTTTAAATCCTCCAGGAGCACCAGGAGAACCTCAGAATTTAAAATTTAAAGGGAACATCTCTTTTGTATGGGGAGCTGGAGCAGAATTAGGAATTTTTGAAATTGCAGGATTCAAAGCACAGCTTTTTGCTGATTATCTCAAATATAAACCTGATGGTAAATTCTATATCAACGATATTGAGTTTGAAGAGTATGAGGAGGAGCAGTTCAGGATTCAGCATGGAGGAGGTGAGGTTAAATACACAATTGACACAGCAGTCGATGAGGTCAGCGCAGGGATTCTTTTCAGCAAGAGATTCGGGAAATTCACACCTTATCTTGGTGGTGGATACATAAATATGAGTCCAAAATCAACCTTTGTCATGGAAGGAACTCCCGCAGATATTGGATATGGAAGATATGATATGGAATTCAACTCAAAAATGAAGGATAACATATATTTTGTTGGTGGAGTAAACATAAATATTTTAGGTCCCCTTTATCTGAACATCTCTCTTAAAACAAAAGCAGTCTCAACTCTTTCAGCAAATCTAAATCTTTCTTTTTGAAATATAAAATGAGATAAATTGGGAGGTTTTAAATTATGAAAGGTAAGTTTTTTGTATGGGCTTTAGGGGGTCTTTTTGCTTGTTTAGCTCTCTCATTTGCTAAAATGAAACCTGCTGAGGTAAAAGCGCCAACCCTTGGAAAAACTTACTGGTGTGCAGAGGTTCA
>JBBIMS010000341.1:0-2149 GCA_037444285.1 Candidatus Aminicenantota bacterium
AATCGCCTCTTCCAACCTCATCCTCCTAAAAATTCATATAGTTGACTCCAAATTTTCTATTTCCAAGAATATATTATCAAATTTTACCCTTTCATAAAATTCATCAGCTTATCGGCATTTTCAGGCGGTTTGGTCAAAAGGCTCACAGTTATTACAGTTAAAAAAGAAAGAATAAAAGCTGGCACCCACTCAGAAACTAAAGATTTCAAAGAGGGAATTGAATACCAGAGTATTTCAGTAACTGTTCCAACAAATATTCCTGATATTACTCCTGATTTTGTTATTCTCTTCCAGAAAAGAGAGAGAAGGATTGATGGTCCGAAGGCAGCGCCAAGTCCACCCCATGCAAAAAGAACAAGATAGAAAACCAGTTTCTTTGCCACTGCTCCAAAAATTAAGGCTACTATTGCCACTCCAAAGGTGGCTACCCTGCTCCAGAAGACAAGCTGTTTTTGGGCAAGTTCCTTATTTTTTGAAAATATTTGCTGATATAAGTCTCTGATTATTGCAGAGGATGCAACAAGGAGTTGGGAGTCAGCAGTTGACATTATTGCTGCAAAAATTGCTGAGATTGTAATACCAAAAAGGAATGGGTGCAAGAACTGGGAGCTTAGAATAGGGTAAATTGTTTCAGGGTCTTTGTTGGGAAGAGATTCCAAACTCTTATAAATTGCCCTTCCAGCAAGACCTATGTAAATTGCTCCCCATGCCATAAGGACATTCCATAAAGTTCCTATGAAACCTGTTTTTTTGAGCTTATCGGGATTCTCAATTGACATGTATTTGTTTAATATATGGGGGTTCCCTGGAGAACCAAAACCTATCCCAAGGAAACTGATTAGAGTTCCTGCAGAAAGAGAGAAAGGGTCAATGTATTGGGGAGAAAGCCCTTTCAATATTGATAAAACTTCATTCAATCCCCCAATTTTGAAAATTGCAACTGCCGGAAGAATCATAAGGGCAAAAATCATGACAATTGCCTGAATCATATCAGTTAAGCAGACTGCAAGGAAACCACCCATCATTGTATAGAAAATAACAATTCCTGCTGTTATAAGAACCCCTCCCAGCTGGGATATACCAAAGCTTGCCGAGAGAGATTTTCCTCCTGCATTAAATTGGGCTGAGACATAGGATACCATAAAAATAATTATTGGCATAACAGAGAAAACCCTCAAAATATGGGATTTGTCCTCAAATCTTGATTCCAAATAATCAGGGATTGTTAGATTCCCCATATTTCCAGTAAAATTTCTAAGTCTCCTACCAGCGGACACAAAGAGAAAAAGTTCCATAAGGATATAGCCAACCACAGCCCATATTGCTGATACACCTCTTACAAAAGCCATTCCCGACATTGCAATTAGAAGCCAGGCTGATCTTCCAGAAGTTACTGCAGCAAGGGCAACAACAAAGGTTTTCATTTTCCTTCCACCCAGGAAAAATTCGGCGATCCCTGATGATGAAAAGCGGGTTGTTATTATACCAATTCCAATCATCATTAGAAGATAAAGGATGAAAGCAGATAGAGCCCAGAAATTTGAGGAAACATCAAAATTCATTTTCTACCTCCCCAATCTAAAGAAAGAAGGAAAGAAAAGATTATTATAAACAATGGAAGAATTACTAATCCGAAAATTGCCTTTAACATCTCTTCCTCCAGTTAGAAAGTGATTATATATTTTTTAAAGCCAGGTGGCAAGAAGCCGAAACAAAATTTGACTCTTGTGATATTTTAAAATATACTTTTTTTGAAGGTTGAAAATGCCTGAAAAGGTTTATGAAGAAGTAGAAATTTTAAAAAAACATTTTTCAGGAAAGTATGAATTCCTCGAGCTAATCGGTAAAGGAGGATTTGCCCTCGTCTACAAAGTTAAAGACTTGTATCTCGAAAGGCTTGGTGCAATAAAGATTCTTTACAAAGAGTATTCAAGGGATGAAGAAACTATAGAGAGATTTAGGAGGGAAGCAAAGATATACGCCAACCTTGAACATCCAAATATTGTTCCTATATATGATATTGGAATTGTTGAGGGAATAGTTTTCTTTATTATGAAATTTATTGAGGGTGAGACCTTGAATAAAGTAATTAGAAGGGAAGGGAAGCTTTCTGAGAGAAGGGCTATTAAAATAATGTCTGAGCTCCTTG
>JBBIMS010000342.1:0-2145 GCA_037444285.1 Candidatus Aminicenantota bacterium
GAGGTGTTGTTGTAGAAAAGGGGAAGTTCCACATTCTCTAAAGCTGATGTTCTTGGAAGAAGATTGAAGGTCTGGAAAACAAATCCTATTTTCCTATTTCTTATTCTGGCAAGCTCGTTTCTTGAAAGACCAGAAACTTCAACCCCTTCAAGGTAGTATTTACCACTTGTTGGAGTATCAAGACAACCAATTATATTCATTAGAGTTGATTTCCCTGAACCAGAAGGGCCCATAATTGCAACGAATTCACCCTCTTCAACTTCCAAAGAAACGCCTCTGAGAGCATGAACTTCCACCTCTCCGAGCCTGTAAATTTTTACTATATTTTCTAATCTAATTAAGCTTTTCATCTTCTGAACATCATGAATGCCCCAGGACCAGGTCCCATAGGACCTTGCTGGGTTGAAGAGGCAAGAGTTGAAGTGCCAATAACTACTTCCTGACCTTCTTTTAAATCTCCACTAACTACCTCAACAAATGCTCCATCGGAAAGCCCTTTCTTTATTTTAACAGGGATTAACTTTTTGTCAGGTCCAATTGTATAAACAGTTGCCTCCTCACTCTGATTTCTTTCCCTCATTCTCCTGAAAAATTCTGGATTCATGCCACCCATACCAGGAAAGAATCCCCTTCTTTCGCCTGATGGATTGAACATTCTTCTTTGCTCCTGACTTGACTGAGCTTGCTGTTGAGTGCTTTCAGTTTTTCCCTCTACTTTTTTGGCTAAAGGTGAAATATCCTTTGGATCAGGTCTTAACTGCAGAGCTGATGCTGGAATTCTCAGGACATTATGCCTTCTATCAATTAATATGGAAACATTTGCTGTCATACCTGGTCTCAATTTAAGTTCAGGATTTGGAACATCAATTATTACTGTATAGGTTACCACATTCTGAACAGTTATTGGTTCAAGCCTTATCTGGGAAACTCTTCCCATAAATCTCTCCTCAGGGAAGGCATCAACAGTGAATGTTGCAATTTGATTCTCTCTTATTTTTCCTATATCTGCCTCATCTATTGACGCCTCAAGTTTCATCTGCTTTAAGTCTTGAGCGATTGTGAATAATGTTGGAGCTTGAAGGGATGCTGCTACTGTTTGTCCTCTGTCAACATTCCTCGAGATTACAATCCCATCTATTGGAGCTTTTATTGTTGCATACTGAAGATTTGTCTTCGCCCTTTCGAGGGTTGCTTCCATCTGCCTTACAGTGGCTTTTGAAGACTCATAATTAGCCTCAGCCTGATTCAGCTCTGCCTCAGATATAAAACCCTGGGCAAAGAGCTCCTTTGCCCTCTTGTAATTTCTCTCCGCCTCTTTCAGGGTAACATTCGCCTTGTAAAGATTAGCTTCTGCTTCTGCTACTTGAGCCTTTAAAAATGTATCGTCAAGCTTTGCAATTATATCCCCCTTTTTAACAACAGAATTGTAGTCAGCGTAAAGCTCTGCAATTATCCCTGAAACCTGTGTTCCCACCTGAACAGTTGTTAGAGCATTTAAAGTTCCTGTGGCAGAGACCCTTAAAATTATATCCCCCCTCTCTACCTTTGCAGTCCTGAATTTTGGCTCTGAATTCTTTTTATTGATGAAAAAATAGAAGATAACCACTCCGAGCAGGATGATTATCCCCAGAATTATAAGGAATTTCTTCATCTTTACGCCTCCATATAATTTATACCCTTCACAAAAGTTCAAAGTTTCATAAATCCTTCAAAATCCTCAATTCTGCCAAGAAAAATATCCTGAAAAGAAGGGGAAATTTTTAAACAGTCAATTATTGAATTCCCTCCGTTTTCAATAAGTAGATTTATTCTAATCGTGCAGGGCTTCTCAGTCTCAAGTTTTATCTCTGCATTCCCTTTCCCCTCTGAGATTTTTAAATTGGAAGTGTCAACCTTAAACTCTTTTTTATTGCCACTCCAGCTTATAATAACAGAGAATTTCATCTCTTCTGGAGCTCCCAAAAGGATAAAGAAAGGCTTTATTGAGTAAACACCTTTGTAGAGGAAAATTTCGGGAAAAGATATTCTGACACTCTCACCTTGTTTTAGAAAGACCCCCTTACCTTCCGAAAGTTCTGGTGACTCTGCAAGGGAACCACCTTTCCATTCAGTGTCTTCAACCTGTAATTTTATTGTTTTACTCTC
>JBBIMS010000343.1:0-2145 GCA_037444285.1 Candidatus Aminicenantota bacterium
AGTGGAGCGGATACTGCCCTTGTCCTTCTTCCAGCAAATACCCAGGACTTTTTTGATCTTAAAGTTCTTGAAATAATTTGCAAACCGAGGAGATGGTAGATTATTTACAATTTTTTTATGAAAATAGAGCCTGCCTTAGGTGAGAAGAGAATTCCTTTGTCTTCTCTAATTTTGTAGAGAATCGAATCCGAGCAAGGGAAGAATTTTGTTTCCTTTCCATTTTTTGAATAGTAGAGCCACCCATCGACCCCCTCTAAAACCAAAGAATCCTTTTCCAGTTGAAAGTCCCTCACACCTTTTCTTAAAACTCTTTTAAGACTGAGATCCTTTAATTCTTTTATTTCACCCTTTTCGTTCAATAAAAGATATCCTGATGATGTCCTTTCAAATTTCTTTACATTTTCCATCAATCTTTCCAATCTCTTTTTCTTCAAATCGAAGAGAATTAGTGTGTTTGTTTTAGAAGAAGAGATGGAGAGAATTTTTTCGTTTCTTATGTCCATATCAAGAGGTGTGTAGTCATAGATAGCATCCATCTTGAATTTCTGTGATTTTATCTTTTTGCCATTTGTATCAAAGATATGAATTGTTAACTCAAGACCCCTCTCTTCAAAAAGAACAGCCCCCTTTCCAGGAAAGGGAAATGCCTCTATTGTTTCAGCAGATGATATGTCCAGAGTTTTTCCCCTATCAATGATTTTTTTGAAATCCTTACTTTTCAGGTAGAGATTCTCTAATAGCTCGCAGGATTTGACAAAGGGGATATCAGAGGAAGCAAGAGCTTTTGAAGAGACTCTTCTAATTGAATTTGTTCCCTTGTTGAACTGAAAAATATTAAAGGAAAAATTAGGGTAAAAGGAGAGTCTACGGGTTGGAGAAACTGGGAGGGAGAATGGAGATCTTTTAACTGCCTTTTCAGCCTCTCTGTCCCAGATGTAGAAGTTATCAGAGGTTAAATAAACATAGGGTTCGTAAAAATCTATTGGTTGAGAATTTATCTTTGAAGGTGTTAAGGTTTTTCCAAGGATGTAAATATTATGTCTCACATTATCTTTGTCATAAGTTATCAAAAATATTGTGTTTTCAAGGAAAAAGAAATCCTTTATCTCTTCTTTGACAGTAACTTTCTTTAATTTATTTCCTTTATTGTCAAATAGGAAAAGAGCTTTCCCCTCCCCTTTACTCTCCTTTCCCAGAACAACTATTTGATCAGGTTCCAGATAATCAATCCTTTCAGCACTATAAAATGGGATTCCTTTTATATTCAGGAATGAAAAAACCTTCTCCCTTGTTGTAAGATCTCTGAAGATAGGTATTTTTGGAATCTCCTTCCACTCTTTAAAACCATCAATGACAGCCCTAAAGAGCCATTCCTTTGCCTCATCCTCACTTCCCATTGATGCTGAAGCCTTTGAGAGGAAAAAGGATATTTCAGCATCATCCCTCTTTTTGTTCCGAGCTCTTATCAATTCTTTATAAGCATTTTCAAAATCCCCCTGCTCAAGAAGGACAATTCCTCTTCCTTTTAAAACCGAAGGATCATTTTTATTTATGGAATAAGCTTTATCAAAATATTTTATGGCACCATCTAATTTTCCGTCCTTTAAAAGGGCTGTTCCAATTTCGACAAGGAGCTCTATAGAAGAAGGGTTGAGTTCATAGGCTTTCTCCAGCAATTCTACCCCCTTTTCTTTTATTCCTCTTTCTAGGAGAAGCCTTCCCAGTCTCAATGGAATTGACCAATCCTTGGGAAAGAATTGAGAGAATTCGTTATATAATTTAAAGGCTCTCTCCCAATTTCCAGCACTTATATAAAGGTTAAAAAGAAAGTATTTGTAGACAGGGAAATTTTCCTTTTTCAGAGCTGATAAAAACTCCCTTTCTGCCTCCTTTAATTTTTCCTGGTTCAAAAGGTTATATCCAAGGGCAATTCTTCCAATGGAAAGATTGGGATTCACCTTTAATGCCTGCCTGAAATAAAACTCCTGATATGAGGGGTACATCTCTTCAAGGGAGAGTCCATATCCAAGCAAAGCTTCACATTCCTCTCGTCCTGATTCAGAAAGGATTCGAAATTTGAACTTGCGAGAAGTTTGTCCCCATTTAAAAGAGCATTAAAGGCTTCCCTCAAAAGGGGAGATTTCT
>JBBIMS010000344.1:0-2139 GCA_037444285.1 Candidatus Aminicenantota bacterium
AGAAAAATGGGTATAATTCTTGAGGATACAAGAGAAGGAGTTAGATGGAAAGTTTTAAAAGATTTTTGAATTTTTTTAAGTTAAAGAGCATTTTAAAGAAGGAAGAAGATATTGGAAAAAAGGGTGAAAAGGTTGCTGTTAAATATTTGAAAAAGTCGGGGTTTGAGATAGTTGAGTGTGGGTTTAAAGCAATGAGGGGAGAGATAGATATAATTGCAAGGGAAAATGATACAATTGTATTTGTTGAGGTTAAAACAAGGAGAACTGATGAATTTGGCTCTCCTTTTGAAGCTGTTGATTTGAAAAAACAGGCTCAGATAAAGAAGATTGCATCAATTTATATTTCAAAGAGATACCAAAAATTTATCCCTTGTAGATTTGATGTTGTTGGAATTATTGTTAGAGAAAGAGGTGATTATGAAATTTCTCATATTAGAAATGCTTTCTAAGGAGATGAAGAATGCCGGAGCTTAGGAAGGATCCTGTAACTGGTAGATGGGTAATTATTTCTACTGAAAGATCATTAAGACCCAGCGATTATAAAGGGATAAAGGAAGAAATAAAAGGGAATGGAGAATGTCCTTTTTGCCCTGGGAATGAGCATATGACACCTCCTGAAGTTCTTTCCTACAGACTCAATGGAGGGGATCCCGATACGCCTGGATGGAATCTAAGAGTTGTTCCCAACAAGTATCCTGCCCTCTGCTCAGAAGGTGGATTAAACAGGCAGGGCGAGGGAATTTTTGATAAAATGAACGGAGTTGGTGTCCATGAGGTGATTATAGAAACTCCTGACCATAACTTAACCCTTGCAACAATGTCTGTAAAGGGTATTGAGGATGTTTTCTGGGCTATAAGGGACAGGTTGGTAGAGATAAAGAAGGATAAGAGGTTTAAATATGTAATGGTATTTAAAAATCATGGTTCCCTTGCAGGAGCCTCCCTTTCCCACTCCCACTCCCAGCTTGTTGCTTTACCCATTGTTCCTAAAAGGGTTTCAGAGGAAATTTATGGAGCAAGACAACATTATGAGCTAAAAGAGAGATGCATATTTTGTGACATAATAAAGCAGGAGATCAGGGATGGAGTGAGGAAAATATTGGAAAATAAGAACTTTATAGCAATTGCTCCCTATGCTCCGAGATTTCCCTTTGAGACATGGATCCTTCCAAAAAACCACTCAGCTTTCTTTGAGGAAAATCATGTTCATGAGATGGAGGATCTTGCAACAATTACAAAGGACTTTCTTAAAAGGGTGACAGAGATTTTGAATGATCCTCCCTACAATCTTATCCTTCACAACTCACCATTTATTGAAGGTGTAAGAGATATTTATCACTGGCATATTGAGTTTATGCCAACCCTTACAAAGGTTGCTGGTTTTGAATGGGGCACAGGTTTTTATATAAATCCCACACCTCCTGAAGACTCAGCAAAATTTTTGAGAGGGTCGGAGTAGAAAAAGTTTTGCAAAGAACCTTCTTGAAATTCCTTGACCAAAGAATTTAAAGATAATATTATTTTTAGCTTGCAATGAGGTTGAGGAGTTTTCTTGATAAATTGACAAATTTTAAAATCCTTATCCTCTTTTATATTGGGATCACCTTAATTGTAAGTTTTGTCGAGATAGCAAAAGGTCCTAAGGATTTTGGAGGAAGAGATTACCCCCATTACAACAATTATTTGATTTTCAGTAAGTCCTTTTATCACTTGGTTAAAGGGAAGGATCTCTATTCTCCTTTCCCTGAGGAGCACTGGGATCTTTTCAAATACAGTCCGACATTTGCTTTATTAATGGGCTTTTTTGCCATCTTTCCTGAACATTTTGGGCTTATTTTATGGAATTTACTCAATTCAATCCTTCCATTTTTCGCTATAAAATCAATGGAATTTATTGATGAAAAAAGAAGAGCTTACATTCTTTGGTTTATTCTTGTTGATATTGTTACATCCATGCAGAATTCCCAGAGTAATGGTCTTATTGCAGGGCTTTTGATTTTAGCCTTTGTTTTTTTCGAAAAGGGGAAGGTTCATCTCTCTGCCTTTTTTTTAGTCCTTTCTTTCTTTGTCAAACCAATAGGATTTGTTTCCTTTTTAAAACGGTTACCCGGCACCGACTCCAAAAGCACTGCACAGTTC
>JBBIMS010000345.1:0-2133 GCA_037444285.1 Candidatus Aminicenantota bacterium
AACTTCTGTCGTTATATCTGAAGCAAGGAGAACTCCCATCCCCCCAACCCCTGATATTACAACTGTTTTTGCCATTTTATTACTCCTTAAGATTTTCTCTTTTAAATTTTAACTTCTTTTTCATTCTATACTTTTCTTAACTTTTGGGTTTCTTGCTGATGGAGCCTGAGGATCAACCCAGAAAATTGCCTTTGGTGGACAGAGCTCAAGACAAACTCCACAACCTGTGCAGGTGATCTCGTCAATCAGTGCCTTCCCATCCTTCATAGAGATTGAAGGACATCCAAGTCTTACACAGATCTGGCATGATGTGCAAAGTTCAGGATTAACTCTTACTGGCGAAAACTGGATCCCTTTAAATTCTTTGTGGAGGACGCAAGGTCTGTTGGTAATTATTACTGAAGGTTCCTTTCTGTGAATTTCCCTGTTTATCACCTCTTTCAAATTCTTTACATCGTATGGGTCAACAACAAAAACATTCTTTATACCTATACCTTTTACAAGGGATTCAATTGATATCCTGACTCCTTCCTCTCCCTTTGCGGTTTTTCCTGTTCCGGGATGATCCTGATGACCGGTCATTGCAGTTGTCGAATTGTCGAGGATGATAACTGTTCCTGCTCCTTTATTGTAAACCATGTCTATAAGAGGGGTTATCCCTGAATGAAAGAAAGTAGAATCTCCAATTACTGCAACAACTTTGGGCTTTTCTTTCCTTCTTCTATATGCAAGCTCAATGCCAAAAGCATTCCCAATACTTGCTCCCATATCAACGCAGCTGTCAGTTGTTGAAAGGGGAGGAAGAGCAGCAAGGGTATAACAACCAATGTCCCCAGTAACTATTGGCTTAAGCATTTTAAGGACATAGTAAACTGGAGTATGGGGGCATCCGGGGCAAAGAGCTGGAGGTCTTGAAGGAATCTCCGCCGGGAGATGGAAAATTTTTTTCTCATAACCAATCCCGAAAGAATCCCTCAATATTTGGGGATTTAACTCTCCTATTAATGGAACTTTTTCTTTGCCAATAACCTTTATTCCCAGAACCTTTACCTGTTCCTCAATGAATGGCTCAAGTTCTTCAATTACAACTATTTCATCCACCATTTCAGCAAACCTTTTAACAAGTTTTTCAGGAAAGGGGAAGCTCATGGAAAGCTTTAAAAAGCTTGCGCCTTCAAAGACTTCCTTGGCATACTGATAGGAGACTCCTGAAGTAATTATGCCCAATCTTTTATCCCCCATCTCAATTCTATTAAATTCAAAGTTCTCAGAAAATTCCTTTAATGCCAGAAGTCTCTTTTCCACCTCCACATGCCTTTTCCTCGCAACAGCAGGAAGAAGAACCCTTTTCTCAAAAATTTTCTTATATGGCTTTTCTTCAATCTCTACCCTCTCTCCAAGTTCTACAATGCTTTTGGAATGGGATATTCGAGTTGTAAGCCTCAAAAGAACAGGAGTGTCGAATTTCTCAGAAATTTCAAAGGCAATTTTTGTAAACTCCTTTGCTTCGTGGCTATCGGATGGTTCAAGAAGAGGGACTTTAGCCATCTTAGCGTAATATCTATTATCCTGTTCATTCTGGGAACTGTGCATTCCTGGGTCATCACAACTTACAACCACAAGTCCACCCTCAGCTCCTATGTATCCTGCTGAAAAGAAAGGATCAGCAGCAACATTCAATCCAACATGTTTCATTGATGTTATAGCCCTTACTCCGCAAAAACTTGCTCCAAGGGCAACTTCGAGAGCGACCTTTTCGTTTATGGACCAGACAGCTTCAACCTCTTCGTATTCAGAAAGGGCTTCAAGAATCTCTGTACTCGGAGTTCCAGGATAGGCAGTTGCAACCCTCACCCCTGCCTCCCATGCTCCCCTTGCTACCCCCTCATTCCCTGATAATAAAACTTTCATTATTCCAACCTCAATATAAATTTTTAGGATTTATTATGAGAATAAAAGATGAAAAAGTCAAATTCCCAATTTAAAAGCTCTGAAAAGCATTGATTTTTAGGTTGGAGAGTAAAGAGATCCATTAATTCCTGAACTCTCGATCTCTCCTTTCCCAGCTCTATCAACCTTTCCATCAGAGATTGAGAGATTACAGTATTTTGAAGCTGAGATTAAAGACATTTT
>JBBIMS010000346.1:0-2128 GCA_037444285.1 Candidatus Aminicenantota bacterium
TTGCAAGTATTGAGAGTATCTCCATATGTTCGTTTCCCAGAATTCTATGGGGGTCTATGGAATCCACATAAATAAGACCAATTGTTGAATTTTGAAGCCATAGAGGAACAGATATTGCAGACTTTATTCCATAAATCAAAATACTTTCTGCTCCTGCAAATCTCTGGTCAAGGGGAGCGTCAGTAACGAGAAGGGCAAGCCCCTCCTTTACACATTTCATTGCAATTGTTTTACTTACTGTAAGGGTTTCGGAGCTCTTTCCCCTTTCCCTTGTAAGCTGGGGTATGAGGGAATCCTTGAACGGGTCATAGAAAATTATTGCTGCTCTGTCAGCAGGAATAAGTTCAAAAATTGTATCCATACAATTCTGAAGGATTTCGTTAAGGGATCTTGAGAGGATAAGGTTTTTACCAAGTTTTACAAGGGGTCCAAGGTATTCAACCCTTCTCTCTTCAATTACTCTCTCCTCAAGGGAAGGGATGAACTCTCTGACGGATCTTGCAGTGCTTATAGCTGAGCTCTCTTCTTCCTCAACTATTTTTACATCCTTTAAACTCTCAAATCTGAGTCCGAATTTACCAAGCCATATTTCATCACCATCCTTAAGAAATGCCTCAAGAACCCTTTCTGAATTTACAAAAGTTCCGTTCTTGCTATCAAGGTCTCTTAGAACATATCCATCCCCAATCTTCACTATCTCAGCGTGATAACGGGAAACTGTTGAGTCGGGAATAGGGATGTCATTATCTGAAAGCCTTCCGAGGGTCACTTTTTCCTTTTCTATTATATATCTTTTCTCTTCTTCATTAAGAAAATAAATTATCTGGTATTTCATTCTTTTTTCAACCTTCTCCTCATCAAATCCTTAATTGAGAGAATAGGATTTTTACCCTCATATATTATTTTATATACCTCTTCAGTTATTGGCATTTCAACATTGAATTTTTTTGAAAGAAGGTAGGCTGCCTTTGCTGTTGTTGCTCCTTCAGCAACTTGACCATGGAGAGAAATTACCTCAATCTTCTTTTTCGTTAGTTCTATTCCCAGCCTTCTATTCCTGCTTAGCTCTCCTGTGCAGGTTAAGATTAGATCTCCTATACCAGCAAGTCCGTAAAAAGTTCTTCTTCTTGCTCCCATTTTCACTCCCAATCTTGAAATTTCAACTATTCCTCTCGTAATTAAAGATGCAAGGGCATTTGCCCCCAGTTCCAAACCTTTTACTATGCCAGCAGCAATTGCAATTACATTTTTTAAAGCGCCAGCAAGCTCAACTCCAACCATATCATTGCCTCTATATAGTCTGAGATTCTCCGATGAAAAATTCCTTTGAACCATAATTGATATATCCTCAAAATTGGATGCTACAACACATGAAGTTGGTTTCCCTTCAGCAACTTCCCTTGCAAAGGATGGTCCCGAGAGAACTCCTACCTCTTTTATTCCGATCTCCTCTTCTGCAATCTCTGTTGTCCTCTTTAAACTTTCAATCTCAATCCCTTTTGTCAAACTAATAAAAATTGGAATATCCTTTTTGTATTTTGCAAGCTCCCTCAAGACAGAACGGGAAAATTTGGATGGGACAGCAAAAAAGACAATATCACTTTTTTTTAAAACCTTCTCCATTTCATTGTAAATTTCAATATTATCTGGAATCTTTATTTCCGGGAGGAAATATGTATTTTCCCTTTTCTCTTTCATTTCCTTTACAAGTTCCCTTTCCCTCACCCAGATTGAAACAGAATGTCCCAGAAGGGATGAGTATATTGAAAATGCTGTTCCCCATGCACCTCCACCAATCACAGCAACTTTCAAATTTCAATTCTCCTTTCTTTTCTCTCAAGGAGCCGAACTATGTTTTCTCTGTGTCTCAGAAAAATTAGGAAACTTATTAGAAAAATTGGAATGGAATCTGGAAGTGACCTTTGAAGAAATATAAATAGAATGGGATAGAGGAATGCAAAGGTAAGGGAAGATAGGGAGACAATTCTTGTTAAGAAGAGAATTACCAGGACAGGAAAAATTGTTATGAGAAAGGTTTTGAATGAAAGGAGAGAAAGGGCACCAATTGAAGTGGCAACTCCCTTTCCTCCTCTAAGGGATAGAAAGGGAGAAAAGATATGCCCGGCAA
>JBBIMS010000347.1:0-2126 GCA_037444285.1 Candidatus Aminicenantota bacterium
ATTGCTCTTTTTGTGTTTAGATTATAAACATTTTTACTCCAGTTCTGAATTGTTGTATATCTTACCCTTGCTCCTTCTTTGACAAAGATTTCAACTGCTGCTGAGTGGAGGGAATGCTCAGAGTATACAGGAGCAGTGCAGCCCTCAACATAGTGAACAAAACTACCTTTGTCGGCGATTATTAGGGTATGTTCAAATTGTCCAACAAGGGTTGAAGAGATCCTGAAATAACTCTGAAGAGGGAAAGGGACATAAACTCCTGGAGGAACATAAACAAAACTTCCTCCACTCCACACAGCTCCATGGAGGGCAGAAAACTTGTTGTCAGAAGGGGGAACACATTTTGTCATAAAATATTCCTTTACAAGCTCTGGATAATCCTTTACAGCTGTGTCCATGTCTACAAATATAACTCCCATTTTCTCCAACTGTTCTTTCAGGCTTGCATAGACAACCTCTGATTGGTATTGGGCAACAACCCCTGCAAGATATTTCCTCTCAGCTTCAGGGATCCCAAGTTTTTCATAGGTCTGTCTAATATTCTCAGGCAGCTCCTCCCATCTTCTTCTTTTCTCTGGAACAGGTTTTACATAGTATGTAATTTCGTCAAAATTTAAGGCTGAAAGATCAGGTCCAAAGGAAGGCATTGGTTTTTGAAAGAATATTTCAAGAGAGTGGAGCCTTTTTTCCCTCATCCATTCGGGCTCATTCTTTACCCAGGATATTGCTTCAACAACCTTTTTTGAAAGTCCCTTTTCAACTCTGAAAAATTCTTCCTCTTTATATAAATCTTCCATTTCCTTCTCTCCCGTTGAATTCCCTTACCCACTCGTATCCCTTTTCCTCAAGATCCTTTGCAAGCTCTTTCTTTCCTGAAAGGAGAATCTTTCCATCAATTATTACATGGACAAAGTCAGGTTCAATGTAGTGGAGTATTCTTTGGTAATGGGTTATTATAATGACACTCATTTGAGGTCCCTTCATTTCTTTTATTCCATCTGCAACAGTCTTTAAAGCATCAATATCAAGACCTGAATCAGGCTCGTCGAGAATTGAAAGGGAAGGTTTTAGAATTGCCATCTGGAGAACTTCACTTTTTTTCTTCTCCCCTCCAGAAAAGTCAACATTAACATACCTTGTAAGGAATGGCATATCCATTTCAAGAACCTTCATTTTTTCTAAAAGTATTTTTCTGAATTGGATTATCGAGACATCTGAGCCATTCATGGAGTTGTAGGAGGTTCTTAAGAAATTTTCCAGGGATACACCATCTATTTCTTCAGGATACTGAAATGCAAGAAAGATTCCCAACCTTGCCCTTTTGAATGGGGGGAGATTGCTTATATCCTCTCCCTTAAATAAAATTCTTCCCCTTGTAATTTTATAACCGGGCCTTCCCATGACTGCATAGGCAAGGGTGCTTTTTCCAGTTCCATTGGGTCCCATAATGGCATGAATCTCTCCCTCTCCAACCTCCAAATTTATTCCCTTCAAAATCTCCTTCTCACCAACAGAAACATGGAGATCCTCAATTTTTAATATGCTCTTCATTTTCTCTCCTTTCCTTCAAAAAGCTTTTTATTTGAATCCTCGTATGAGGACAAATTTTTGGCTTACTCATGGAAAAACACATTGTTTTGTTTGTCCTTGATTTGCATGTGTTGTACCTTTTTAAATCCTGAACTGCATAAGAATCTTTCTGAAACTCTTTTAGAACTGTTTCAAGGATATTCCTTTTTAGCTCACCCAGACCTTCCGGGTTCAGAGAGAAATAGCTCCAGTAGCCTATCTTTCTGCTCTTTATCATCCCTGAATTTTTCAGAACAGATAGGTGATGGGAGATCAATGGCTGGGAAGCTCTCAGAACACCACTCAGCTCGCAAACACACATCTCATTTTCCTTTAGAAGGTTTAAAATCCTGAGTCTCTTTTTGTCAGTTAAAATTTTTATAAATTTAATCAAATCCATATAAACCAAGATTTATATGATAACATTCAAATTTATCTTTGTCAAATTTTTGGATGATTTGTTATAATTTAACTATGAAGGAAATAAAAGAGGGTAGTTCGGTTGTAGTTTATCTCCAGAATCCGAGGGAAAAATTCTGGGGTGTACTTATTTACCT
>JBBIMS010000348.1:0-2120 GCA_037444285.1 Candidatus Aminicenantota bacterium
AGATAAAAAATCACTCTCCTCAATCGCCCTTAAAGCCCCTTCCATAAAGCACCTCCAATTCATTTAAAATTTAAAAATTTTTTCAAAGATTGTCAAGCCAAAAGTGGGAAAGGGTCAGGATATTCTATAAGTTTATAGAATATTCCTTTAGAAAAGTCTCATAGAACAGGTGATTTTTAAAGATCAAAAGTGAGGTATAAGTTCAATTAGGTTCCTGGAGGGAATAAATGTCTTGGCTCAGAATCATTTTTTAATCATAATTGAGGAAGCTTGTTTTCTCCTTCCTTCTGAAGCCTTTTGTATAGAATAAAGGGATAAAGGAAACCACTAACTATCAGCACTGGAAGAAGGGTTATTGGAAGAGAAATTTCAAAATTCACTTTCAATAGTGAAAGAACTATAAGTAAAATTCCTGCTAATACAAAAAGCCATCCGCCAAGAATGTGGGTTTTCCTCCAGACAGTTTCAGAGGCTAATGTCCAGGGAGAACGGATTCCAAAAAAGAAATTTCGAGGTAGCTTTGGAAGATAATTCCCAAGGAGAATAAAAAGAAATCCAATGCCTATGCCAAGATGGAGAGTTTTCAAATGCCCCTCTTTTCCTGCAATGAGGGCAATAAGATAAATGTAGAGAAAGAAGAGAAGAGAAAAATCCCTTAATAGAAGGAAAATAGAATATTTTGATTGAATTTTCTTCCAGAAGGGGTCAACAAAAGGGATAAAAGTCAGAAGGAGATAAAGTCCGGAAAGAATAGCAAAAAATATGAGCATAAACTTGATTTTTGGCATATAACCATCAGGGTTTCCTTTAGTGTCAAAATGGGATGGGATTATATCGGGAAGAATTTTATAAAAGTGAATTGAGAAAACAATAAAAAGGGTTAGAAGCAAAAGGGGCAAAATCTCTCTCTTAAGTTCCCATCTCATAAAATCACCTCCCTTTTTTGATTTTTATCAAATATTTTATCACCATCTCAAAAACACTCATGTTTAAAGAATATTTGACAAATTGACCTTCCCTTTCTCCCTGGATTAACTCTGCCCTCTTTAAAATATCGAGATGGTGGGAAAGGGTTGGCTGAGAAATATTTATCCTTTCAAGAATTTCTGTCGGAGTCATGTCCTTCTCCCTTAATAACTGTATAATTCTCTGCCTTGTTTGATCACCAAGCGCCTTAAAAACTTCACTAATCTTTTTCATATTTTTACATATTTACATAAATCAATATAACCTGAACATTTTCATGTGTCAAGGATCTACTCTATAAAAAGCTAAATTCGATTTGTTCTTTAAAGGTTTTCCCGGATGTCCTTACAACAACTCAATGCATTTAGAGCAGATTATAAAAGGGAAAGATATGATGACTTTAGAGCAAAAGCAAAATAAAAAATGGGGGTTAATTAATATTGCTCCTGTTTATACCCTTTCTATGTAGGTGTTCTCTTCTGTGTCTATTCGGACAATATCACCTTCTTCAATGAAAAATGGAACTGAGATTACAAGCCCAGTCTCAAGGGTTGCTGGTTTGTTGTTAGAAGCCTGAGTGGCTCCCTTCAAGTATGGTTCAGTTGATATTACTTTTAGATCCACTGTCCTCGGAGGTTCAATTCCAACTGGTTTTCCTTCAAACATTTCAACAGAAAATCTGACATTGGGAACAAGATAATAAATTGAGTCACCAAGAACTTCCCTATCAATGTAAAGCTCCTCCCATGTTTCAGTATTAGCAAATACAAATAATCCATCCTTTTCGTAAAGGTACTCCATTTCAACTTTCTCAAGATATGGCCTTTCAACCCTGTCCTTTGAGCGGAACTTGTATTCCATTTGAGTTCCATCCTTCAAATTTCTGAGCTTTGTTATAATCATTCCGTGTTTGTTTCCAGGGGTAAGGTGCTGAACCTCGAGGACTCTATATAAATTGTCTTCAAGTTTAATTGTCATTCCTTTTCTAAGTTGTGTTGCGTTAATCACTTTTTCCTCTCCTTTAAAATTTTATCTATTAATATTTTATCATTTGATTTAAAAAATTCAACCTCATCACTTGAAAAAATTATGAGAGAAAAATCATCTAATCCTGAAAAGAAAGAATAATTTTTATCACTCTCCTTTTTTCTCAG
>JBBIMS010000349.1:0-2118 GCA_037444285.1 Candidatus Aminicenantota bacterium
CTTCTGATTCCCGGAATCATCATGATAGAAGGAAGAGCCAGGAACCCCTGAGACACCTATTTCTTTTATTAAAAATTTCATAAATTCCCAATCATTGGGGAATCCAAATCCCGAGATATCTGTCATAATGTAGTAGGCGCCAGAGGGTTTGAAAGCTTTAAATCCAGCTTCCTCGAGATATTCCATAAGAATGTCCCTCTTCCTCTGATAATCCATTCTCAACTGGACAAAATAATCTTCTGAGAGGTTCAAAACATTTGCACAGGCTTCCTGAAGGGGAGCGGGTGCACAAACAGTAAGGAAATCGTGGACTTTCCTTATGCTTGATGAAACTTCTGAAGAGGCTATAGCATACCCAATTCTCCATCCAGTTATGGAGAATGTTTTGGATAAGCCTGAAACAGTTATTGTTCTCTCCCTCATTCCATCAATTGAAGAAAGAAGAATGTGCTCCTTTCCATCATAAATTATGTATTCATAAATCTCATCTGTTATTGCAAAACAGTCATACTTTATGCAAAGTTCTGCAATCTCTTCGAGCTCATCTCTTCTGAAGACCTTTCCAGTAGGATTGTGGGGATTGTTGACAATAATTGCTTTCGTCCTCTCTGAGAATGCTTTTTCCAGTTCCTCCTTTTTATATTGCCAATCAGGCTCGTAAAGCTTTACATAAACTGGTTTTGCCCCTGTAAGAATTGTCCCAGGAACATAATTTTCATAAAAGGGCTCAAAAACGATTACTTCATCTCCTGGATTTAAAATTGCCATCAAGGATGAAATCATAGCCTCTGTGGAGCCACAGCAAATGGTTATCTCCTTTTCAGGATCAAAGGAGAAATTGTATTTTTTAGCATATCTTTCTGAAAGAGCTCTTCTCAGCTTTGTAGAACCCCATGTGTATGAATACTGGTTGATGTCTTTTTTAATTGCTTCTATTGCTGAATTCTTTATAAATTCAGGTGATGGGAAATCGGGAAAACCCTGAGCAAGGTTAGTGGCATTGTATTCCCTTGAAAGTCTTGTCATTTCCCTTATTACAGATTCACCAAAAATCTTTGTCCTTTCTGAGATCTCTTTCATTTTTCACTCCCAGGATAGAAAAATATCAAGAATTTAAATGACTTTCAAGATATGAACAAAGAGTTCTTTTTGCCTCGCTCCTCGAAATATATAGCAAAATCATAATTGCCCAAGAGACACTTTTCTCTTGCCTGAGAACCAAAGAAACAAGCTTTATTTCTGGATATTTATGAAACACAGTTGACAGTTTCTCATTCAAATCTTTTCCTTTTATTCATTACAAAACTATTGATTCTGAAATTGTGAATGTTCTCTAAATGGCTTTAACTTTTAAGTTATAAGTCAAACTATCATTCTAAAGCTCTTTCCCTCATGAGAAAATAAAAGGGGATTGAGACAAGGAGAAGAGGAGGAATGGAATAGCCAAGAAGAAGGTGAAGGATTTTTTCTTGACCGGTGAATGTGTGGGGAGAAAAAATTATGTAAATATAGGAGAATGTATAAAGGATGAAGCCCAGGACTGAAAAGATATAGGAAAGTCTGAGCCTGAAATACAGAAGCAAAAATGTAAAAAGGGTTGCAAATGTTCCGATTATAATCTGGAGTATGATTTTGTATTTTAAAACCATCTCATCTGAGCCATAAAAAGCAAAGGGGATTGAAAGGGGTAAAAGAAAGAGGAGGGTCAGCCCGAGACCTTTTTTGAAGTTAGATAGTTTGAAAATCGCATAGATGGATAGCAACAAAAGGAAAGGGAGAACGATTGCCGGGACTAAATAGAGCTTAGAAATTGAAGAGGAAAACAATAAGATCTGGGCTAAATGCACAAAAGTTGTGCCAACCCATGGGAATGTCCTTGCTGGAAACCCTTTTCTTAGAGCAAAAATTGAGATGAGAAGGGAAAGCCCGAAAAGCAGAGCGGATAAAATATTTGGGATTTTAATAGTAAACCCAAACAAACGAAAAGTAGAGTAAAAGAGAATGACAAGAGTTCCCAGGAAAAGAGGGATTGAGCCAAAAATTCCATCTCTGAAAGTATTTTCAGAAAATCTTCCAAAGCCATGAATAAAGAGTAATCTTTTCTTAAACTTCTCTGGG
>JBBIMS010000350.1:0-2111 GCA_037444285.1 Candidatus Aminicenantota bacterium
CTTTTAAGAATGGAATCCGACTTACTTGAGCTTTTACTTTCTGCTGAAAAGGGGGATCTTAAAAACTATAAGCCAAAATGGAGTAAGAAACCATCAGCTTGCGTGGTTCTTGCTTCAAGGGGTTATCCTGAAAGTTATGAGACAGGGAAGGTTATATCAGGGCTTGATAATATTCATAAATTTCCAGGGTTAGTTGTTTTTCATGGAGGAACTAAAAGGGTTAATGAAAAAATAGTAACCTCAGGAGGCAGGGTTTTGAATGTTTGCTCAACAGGCTCAAATCTTTCTTCATGTATGAATTCGATTTACAATGCCATAGAGAACATAAATTTCGAAGGAATGTTTTTCAGACGAGATATAGGGAGAAAGGTTTCAGAATGAGGTTTTCCATAAAAAATTTTGGGTGCAGAACAAATTTAGCTGAAGCAATGGAATGGAGTGAAACTCTTTCTAATTTTGGATATATCTATACACCAAATCTTAATGATGCTGATATTTTAATTTTGAATTCATGTGTCCTTACAAGGAATGCTGAGAATGAAGTAAAAAGATTATTAAACAAAATTAAAAAGAAAAATCCCCACAAATTTGTAATTCTTACAGGTTGTCTTACAGATTCTCTCAGGTCAGAGAATGATTTTCTGGTAATAGATAATTGGAGGAAGGGAGAGCTCCCCCTGAAAATCCTGGAGAGATTTGGAAAATATCAAGTTTCTGAGAATGTAAAAATTAGAGCAAGGGCAAATTTAAAAATTCAAGAGGGATGTAATTTTAATTGTTCATTTTGCATAATACCTTATGTAAGGGGAAGCTCAAGATCTACTGAAGAAGAAAAAATAATTGAGATGGCAAAAAAACTTGTAAATAAAGGGTTTAAAGAGATAGTAATTGCAGGAACCCACCTTAACTCCTGGGGACTTGATCTAAAACCAAGGAAGAGCTTATCTCATTTGTTGAAAAGATTGGATGAAATAGAAGGGCTAAAAAGAATAAGGCTTAGCTCTTTAGATCCAAGATTTTTAAATGATTCTTTCCTTAAAAGCCTTTCTGAAATTTCAAAAATTGCTCCCCATTTTCATCTTTCCCTTCAGAGTTGTTCCGATGAGGTTCTTAAAAGAATGAACAGGAAAGGGAGCAGTGAAATTTACGCCCATATTTTGAATTTTTTGAGGGAGAATTTTCCAAGCGCATGCATTGGAGCTGACATTATTGTCGGATTTCCTTACGAAAGCGAAGATGAGTTTGAGAAGACCTATAAATTTTTAGAAAATTCTCCTGTAAATTATCTTCATGTTTTCCCTTTCTCTCCAAGAGAGGGCACATTAGCCTTTTCAATGCCCCAGGTTCCTGAAGATGTAAAGAAGAGGAGAGCTAAGATTTTGAGAGAACTTTCAATGCAAAAGAAAAGGGAATTTTATTCTCAGTTTGAAGGGAAGAAACTTCCTGGAATTGTTATAAAAAGATTGGGAGAAAGAGCAGAAGTTCTTACTGATAATTATATAAAAGTTATTGTTAATCTGGATAATGTAGAGGAGAGTGATGAAGTTTATGTTTCAATTAACAGAGAAAATGTTTCCATTGCCAGAGACTTTGATGGGTTCAGATAGAGCTCCGATTTTGTACTGAAAAATAAAGACCCGACCCTAAAAATTCAAGATGTTGACATTGGATTTTTTGGGGTATATCATATTTTATCAGGAGTTTTTCATGATATATTGTCATGATCATTAGGAAAATAAATTTAGGAGGTACGAAGGAGGTGAAAAAAACTCTGGGAACCCATATTTTGATGGAAATGTTTGGGTGCGATCCTGAGATGTTAAAGGACAAAGATAAGATCGAAATGATAATGAATGAGTCAGCTGTTAAGAGCAGAGCAAAGGTGGTAAAAACTTTTTTTCACCAATTCAAACCTTACGGTGTTTCTGGAGTCGTTGTGATTGAAGAATCCCATTATACCATCCACACCTGGCCAGAGTATTCCTATGCTGCTATTGATTTCTTCTACTGTTCTGAAGATGTTATGATCGATAAGGCAATTGAAGTCCTTAAAAATGCTCTTAAACATATTTACTTCAACCTTGTTGAGATTAAGAGAGGCATTTTCTACT
>JBBIMS010000351.1:0-2110 GCA_037444285.1 Candidatus Aminicenantota bacterium
AAATTTATTAACTGTATGATAATATATTCAAGGAGAAAGTGATGGATGGAAGAGAAATTCCATATTTAAGAAATAAAAGCCCAGAGATGGGGTAATAAATGAACCTTTTCATCCTGGTTTGTAGAAAGTTTGTTGTTTTCAATATCCTTACAGAAAACAATATAGACTTTTTATAAAATCAAGGTGATAAAATGAAATACTCAACAATATTATTTTCAGAAGAAAAATTTGTTGGGAAAATAATTCTCAATCGACCTGAAATCCACAACGCCTTTGATGACTTAATGATTTCAGAATTACACTCTGCCCTTGACCAGATAGAAAATGATTCAAAAATAAGGGTGGTTGTTATAACTGGAGCTGGAGAGTCTTTCTGCGCTGGCGCTGACCTCAACTGGATGAAAAGGGTAAAAGATTGGAGCTATGAGAAAAACTTTGAGGATGCTTTAAGGGTTGCAGAACTCATGGAAAAGATATACACATTCCCTAAACCTATAATTACAAGAGTCAACGGAACTACAATCGGAGGAGGGACAGGAATTGTTGCATCATCAGATATTGCAATTGCATCGGAAAATGCTATTTTTGGTCTTGCTGAGGTTAAAATAGGTCTTGTTCCTTCTGTAATTTCCCCATATCTTATAAAAAGGTGTGGAGAAAGGGTATGCAGAGAAATATTCTTGACAGGGGAGAGGATTTCTGCGAAAAAAGCTCTTGAATTTGGACTTGTAAACTATGTTGTTCCTTACCAGGAGCTCGATAGAAAGGTAGAGGAGATTGTAAATATGCTTTTAAGCAGTGGTCCCAATGCAATAAGGATGTGCAAGGAGCTTATAAAGAAAGTTTCAGAAACTCCCATAAATCAAGTTAAGTCCTATACAGCTGACATAATTGCAAAGATAAGAATAAGTAAGGAAGGACAGGAAGGTATTTCTTCCTTTCTCGAGAAAAGAAAGCCTAAATGGTTTAGTGAAAGATGAGAAAAAATTTTATGGAGAGATCTCTTTGAGAAAAGGATTGGCACCTGCAAATATTTATAAAAAGTTTTTCCTTGCCGGGTTTTCCCTATTCTTCATTGTTTTTCTGGGAACAGTAGGTTACTGGTTTATCGGAGGAAAAAATTATTCTTTGATGGACTGCCTTTACATGACAATTATAACCGTTGCTACAATAGGTTTTGAGGAGGTTATTGATTTATCAGGGAATTCTCTGGGTAGAGGTTTTACAATTTTTATAGCTCTTTCAGGAATTGGAACATTCACATATATCCTTTCGACCTTTACTGCATTTATAGTTGAGGGGGATCTGAACGAATCTTTCAGGAGGAGGAAGATGGAAAAGTTAATTAAGAAGTTGAAAGATCATTATATTGTTTGTGGGGTTGAAGGGGTTGGCTTTCACATTATAAGTGAGCTTTATGAAACCAAAAGAGATTTTCTGGCAATTGATACTGACAGAGGGAGGATTGAGAAGGTTCTGCAAAGTTTTAAAGATTTAATTTATATTGTTGGAGACCCAACTGATAATGAGACTCTAATAAAAGCAGGGATAAAAGAAGCAAAAGGTTTGTTTGCATCCACAAATGATGATAACCAAAATCTTGTTATAACCCTTACTGCAAAGCAACTCAATTCTGAAATTAGGGTTATTGCCAGCTGTAATGATCTAAAAAATTCAGAGAAAATTAAAAAAGCAGGGGCTGACTCTACAGTCTCACCAGCATATATTGGTGGCTTAAGAATGGCATCTGAAATGGTTCGACCCACTGTTGTTTCTTTCCTGAACATTATGATGAGGGATAAGGCGAAAAATTTGAGAGTTGAGGCTCCGGAATATTTTTCAGGTAAACCCCTCTCAGAACTAAAGCTCAGAAAATATCCCAATATATTACTGCTCGCTGTTAGGACAAAAGATGATTGGATATTTAATCCTCCTGAGGATTACAATGTTAAAAAGGGAGATTTTCTCATTTTTATGACAACTCCTGAGGAAAGATTTGAGCTTGAAAGAATATTCCTGAAATCTTAGCTTTTTGAAGCTGAACCCTGAACAATTCTTAGATTCCCATTTAATATAAAGATTTATGTCGATTTATTCTTGACCTCTCTTA
>JBBIMS010000352.1:0-2110 GCA_037444285.1 Candidatus Aminicenantota bacterium
TCAACTCCGCCAGCATCAGGTGATATAACAACAGGTTTTTCAAGCTTTACGGATTTAAAATAATTCACAAGGACTGGGAAAGCATATAGGTTGTCAACAGGAACAGTAAAAAAACCTTGAATCTGGGGAGCGTGGAGATCCATTGTTAGAAGTCTATCTATTCCGGCTGCTTCAAGGAGATTGGCTATTAGCCTTGCTGAGATAGGAACCCTTGGTCTGTCCTTTCTGTCCTGACGAGCATATCCATAATAGGGCATAACAGCAGTAACAGATCGGGCAGATGCCCTTTTGAATGCATCAATCATTACAAGGAGCTCAAGAATATGAAAGTTAACTTCCTTGGAAGCACTCTGAACAACAAATATATCCCTCCCCCTCACATTTTCTAAAATCTGGAAATTTACCTCTCCATCAGCAAATGTTCTGAGATCTGCTTTACCTATTTGTATTTCCAGAATATTACAGATTTTTTCAGTCAACTCCCTGTTGGATGAGCCTGAAAATACCTTTAAATACTCTTTATCCATTACAGTATCCTAAGCTGGGGTGGGAGGATTCGAACCCCCGAATGGCGGATCCAAAGTCCGCTGCCTTACCGCTTGGCGACACCCCAATCAATCTATAAATAATCTTTTCCAATATTCTTTCCTTCCTATACTTCTAACAACCTCTACTCTGTAAAGAGAAAATTTACCCCTCAATTCATCAATTTTATCCATATCATCAATTATTCCAAAGATTGAGGAACCACTTCCACTCATTAAAACTTTTTTAAAACCTTCTTTCTTCATTTTTTCTTTTATCTCTTCAAGTTTTTTATATTTTCTGAAAACTATCTTTTCTAAATCGTTTTTCAAACACTCCAAATCAATATGTTCCTCTAACCTTTTTATATTAGACTTTTTTGGGGAAAAAGTCAATCTGGACTTATCCCATTCTGTGTAAGCCTCTTTACTACTGACCTTTATATCTGGAATTACAATGAAGAAATTCAAGTTTTCAAGATCTTCAATTTCCTTTATCAGATCTCCCTTCCCCTCTCCCAAACATGTTCCTCCATGGAGAAAATAAGGAACATCAGCTCCAATTTCTGAGGCAATCTTAATAAGTCTTTCCATCTCTAAATCCTGGAAAAAAAATTTTCTCAGAGCTATCAAAGTGCATGCAGCATTGGATGAACCCCCTCCAAGCCCTGAACCAGGAGGGATTCTCTTCTCCACATAAACTCTGACTCCTTTTTTAATTCCAAACTCTTCATTGAACTTTTTAACCGCCTTATAGATGAGATTCTCCTCATTCCATGGAATATCCTCCCTGTCTCCTTTCACCTCAATCCCTGACTCTGTAATCTCTAAATCTAAAATATCAAAGAGATCTATGCTCTGAAAAATTGTCTTTATTCTATGGTATCCATTATCCATTATTCCCTCGATTTCCAAGCCAAGATTGATTTTTGCAAAGGATCTGAGTCTCATATCCTGATCTCCTCCAATGAAACTTTTCTGAAGGAGGAGGGAATATCTAAATCGAAGTTTATGCTGTCACTCCTTTTAACCCATTTTATCTTTATCTTTCCTTCCACCCCCTCCCCGTTCCAGTAAACCTCTTTTGGTAAACTCGAATTCTTAAAGAACTCCTTTATTTCAATTGAGTCGACTCTTTCACCTGAAAAGATCTTCAAAATCTCCTTTTCAGAAATTTCCTTTTTAAGAAAGAATTTTGTAAGTTCAGATAGGTTACCTTCCCAATAGGAGCGTGATTTGGGAATAACCATACAAGTTCTTTCAGAAATGAAAATTTGAAAAATAGGAGTTCCAATAATTGATAGCCCCTCTATTTTCAGCTTATTTTCACCGTAGGAAAATATAAAATCCAGATAATCAACATTTTCCCTCTCATATAAATATAACCTGCCTTTTCCTACAATTCTGTCCCCTTTTAAAACTGGCTCAGTCCTGAAAGTGACACATGAAACCACCATTAAAAAAACTGAGACAAAAGAAATTGCTCTCATAAGATTTTATATTAAGACAATTCAGGCTTTTTATAAAGAGTGAAAATAAAATCTTGACGGTTTCCTCCCGATAAATTATTATTATGCTTTGTAAAT
>JBBIMS010000353.1:0-2090 GCA_037444285.1 Candidatus Aminicenantota bacterium
CTGAAGATGTTATGATCGATAAGGCAATTGAAGTCCTTAAAAATGCTCTTAAACCTATTTCCTTCAACCTTGTTGAGATTAAGAGAGGCGTTTTCTACTCGACACCTGACTCAAAATCCGTCAAAAGGGTTGCTCCCATGGTTGAGCCTGTATGAGTGATGACGGTTTGTGGTTTTTAGAGAGCTTTACTAAAAATCAATTACACTCCTTCAAAGTAAAGAGGATAATTTCGTCTTTTTTTACAAAATTTCAGAAGATTGACATTGTTGAGCTTGAAATTTTTGGAAAGACACTTTTTTTGAATGGTAAGATCCAATCTTCTGAAATTGACGAATATGTTTTTCACGAATCCCTCGTTCTCCCCTCCCTTGTTACCCACCCATCTCCATCGGATGTTCTCATAATCGGAGGAGGAGAAGGAGCTACATTGAGGGAGGTTTTAAAAGACAGAAGTGTCAAGAATGCAATTATGGTTGACATAGATAGAGAACTTGTGGAAGAATGTGAGAGGCATCTTCCTGAATGGTCTAAGGGAGCATTTAAAGATAAAAGAGCAAAAATTTATTTTGAGGATGGCAAGGAATTTGTCGAGAAAACAGAACAAAAGTTTGACATTGCAATTCTGGATCTTTCTGAGCCAGTTGAAGATGCGCCTTCTGTCGAGCTTTTTACGAAGGAATTCTATCAAAAGATTTATAGTATTTTAAAAGATGACGGGATTATCTCCATTCAAGCTGGAAGCACAGACCCTTTTTACTGTCAGTTTTTCTCCTCAATTACTAAAACACTCCAGGAGGTTTTTCCTATTGTAAGACCTTACTGGACATTTGTTTTTTCCTTTAGAATACCCTGGGGTTTTGTTTGTGCCTCGAAAAAATACGATCCTCTAAGTCTTAAGGAAGAGGAGATTGTAGAGAGGATGGAAAAAAGAGGAATTAATTCTCAGGAATTTTATCATGCAGGTATTCATAAAGCTCTCTTTTCTCTTCCTCTTTACCTTATAAAAAGCATAAAATCCGCCTCAAAAATAACAAAGGAAGACCCCTTTTTCTGGAAAGCATGAGTGAAGAGATTCCTCCTTCTAAAACCCAGATAAAGGAATATCATGGAAAGGATTTCGGATTATTTTTTGAACCTTCATCCATTCTTTACGATCAATCTTCCTCTTTTCAACATATAACAGTAATTGAGACTGAAAGTGCAGGGAGGGTTCTCCTTCTCGACGGACTTGTTATGTTTTCAGAGCTCGATGAGTTTTTGTATCATGAGATGATAGTTCATCCCTCTATGGTTAGCCATCCTGACCCAAAAAAGGTTCTTGTGATCGGTGGAGGGGACGGAGGAACTGTAAGAGAGCTTCTCAAATATCCTGTGGAAAAAATTTTTCTTGTTGAAATAGACCCTGAGGTAATAGAAGTTTCAAAAAGGTTCTTTCCAAAGATATCCGAATCCCTCAATTCAGAAAAGGTGGAGATTATAAATTCTGACGGAGCTGAATTTTTGAGAAATTCTAAGGAGATTTTTGACATTATAATTGTTGATTCCTCAGACCCTGTAGGTCCTTCCCTTTCCCTTTTTACAGAAAGTTTTTTAGATGATGTCCTGTCCCATTTATCAGGAAAGGGATTTTATGTTTCTCAATCGGGTTCTCCAATTTTTCATTGGAAACACCTAAGAGAATTTTTCAATCTTGTCAGGAGGAAGTTTAGAAATGCAGATATTTACCTTGTTCCTGTTATAAGTTATCCAGGGACAATATGGTCATTTACAGTTGGATCCTTGGAGATGGACATAAAGGAAATAAGGAGGAAGCCACCAGAGGGGCTCAGGTTTTACAATACTGACATTCACAGATCTTCCTTTTCCCTTCCCAATTTTGTTAAAGAAATTTTTGAGTGAATGAAAAAGCTCGCTTTAGTAACAGGAGGATCAGGAGGGCTTGGAAAGGAAATAGCAATTGCTCTTTCTAAGAAATTCAGGGTGGGAATCCATTATTTTAAAGGAAAGGAGAGAGGGGAAGAAATACTAAGGAAGATTGAAGAGGACGGAGGATAAGGCGTTTTGATATGGGGTGATCTAAGCAAAGAGGA
>JBBIMS010000354.1:0-2065 GCA_037444285.1 Candidatus Aminicenantota bacterium
CCCTTTAAAAGCTCCCTTATCAATTCTCTTAGAGAATGATTTATTTTGACATCAATTCCTTTTAATTCATTAAAAACTGAGAACTCTTTCCTCATTTCAGCCTCACCAAGAATTACTTTTACCCTTTTATTTTCTGTGAGAAATTTATTTGCAAGAAAGAAAAAATTTTCAACCCCCCAGACCTTTTTCATGCTACCAGAACCAGGATGAATTATTATTTCAGATTTGCCTTCCGGACTCCAGGAAGGGAGATTAGGAAGTTTTAAAAATTTAGGGAATCTCACTTCCTTGCTTATTTCAAGAATAGAGGAGAAAAGATTTAAGGCTTGATGAATTCCATTCTTTGGTTTTACATTGCCTGCTATCACTTTCCCTGCTATTTTCTCCAGATTCCTTATGAAAACTCCCTCCTTATCCCAGTGCCAGGTGATTGCAATATCGAATTTCCCAAAAGCCTTCTCAAAATCATCCCCTCCCTGCCAGAGGGAAGAGATCAGATTCCCTTCAAGGGGTATCAATTGAGAAAAACCTTCAAAAAGAGGGAGCCACTGAGATGGAACAGATAAGAAGAGTTCTTTTGAGATTTCTTTTAAAGCGAGAAACGAAGGAACCGTAAGAATTATATCCCCAAGTCCTCCACCTCTTATTGCAAGCACTTTCATAAATTCTTGGATACTCCCTCAAAAATAAATTATAATAAAGATTGTCATGAAAGAAGAAATATTGAAATTGGTGGAAAGGGGTTCAGAAGAGGAGAAGATCATTGAAAGCATAGATTTTTCAAAACTTCCTGCTCATGTTGCCATAATAATGGATGGAAATGGAAGATGGGCTAAGATGAGGAGGCTTCCAAGGATTGAAGGGCATAAAGCTGGAATAAACAGTGTTAGAGTTGTTGTGGAGACAGCATACAAAGTAGGAATTAAATATTTGACTCTTTATGCCTTTTCAAAGGAGAATTGGAAAAGACCAAAATCTGAAGTTGATGCATTGATGTCCCTTCTTGAGGAGTATCTTGAGAAGGAGGAAGAGAAGTTCCTTCAGGAGGATATAAGGTTCAAAGCCATAGGAAGGATTGAGGAGCTTCCAGCTCATATAAATATTAAGCTGAGAAGGCTGGAGGAACTAACAAAGAGCAAGGACAAGATGACCCTTATAATAGCCTTGAACTATGGAGGAAGGACTGAAATTGTTGATGCTGTAAATAGAATTCTGATGGAAAATCCAAAAATCAAGAAGATAGAGGAGAAAACTCTTGAAAAATCCCTTTACACATCAGGAATACCTGATCCGGATCTTCTTATAAGGACATCTGGAGAACAAAGAATATCAAATTTTTTACTCTGGCAGATAGCTTACACTGAGCTCTGGATAACTCCTGTTCTGTGGCCTGATTTTTCGAGAAAAGATTTTTTAATGGCAATAAAAGATTACCAGAGGAGGGAAAGGAGGTTTGGGGGCATTGGAGAAACAGACTCTTTCTAAAAGAGGAAATTTAAAATATGACTGAGGAAGTTGCAATAAAATCAAAAGAGGGAACATTTAAAGATTTAGGGAGAAGGGTTATTGTGGCATTTATCCTTATTCCCATTGTTTTTATAGCAATTTATTTTCTCCCTGAACTACCCTTCTTTTTTGCTCTTCAGATTGTCATAATTCTTGCCCTTCTGGAATTCTATCTTCTTTCAGAAAGGAAAGGTTATTATCCTTTAAAGCTTTTTGGATTTATATTCTCAATTTTATTGGGATTAAACTTTCTTTTTGAATTTAAATTTTTCAACGAATTTCTCTTTCTTTCAATTTTTGCTATTGGCTCCTACTTTCTTTTCTCGACAAACTCCAAGAATCTCGATAATTTTGTTCCATCGATATCAATAACAATTTTTGGTATTTTATACCTCTCCTTTACCCTTAACTACATTTTTTGCCTAAAAAAACTCGGAACTTCTTACCTTTTCGTTCTTCTATTTTCAGTATATCTTGGAGATACAGGAGCATACATTTTTGGAAAAAGTTTGGGAAGGGGAAAAATTTTCCCTGTTGCCTCACCAAAGAAGACTGTAGA
>JBBIMS010000355.1:0-2051 GCA_037444285.1 Candidatus Aminicenantota bacterium
CAGTTCCTCTACCAGAGTTAAAGATTGAAAGTGAAAGGGTTCCTTTGAGTGAGATTTTCTGGATTGCGATGCAATCAGAAAAGAGTGCCCATGATTTTTATGTTTCCCTTTCCAATTTATTCCCTTCTGAATCCATGGAGAGGAAGATGCTCCTATACATTGCTTCAATGGAAATGGGACATTATCAATTGTTGCAAAACGAGAGGGAAAATGCTCTGAAATTTGAGGATTATGATATTATTTTTTCCATGACTCACATTGGACCATAGAATATAAAAAATAGGAGGTTTAAATGGCATCCAAAAATTTATTGGATTTATTAAATGAGGCAATCGCAAGGGAAATGCAGGTCTCAATACAGTATATGTGGCAGCATGTTCTCTGGAAAGGTTTTTCTGCCTTTGCAGTTCAGGGAGAGTTGAAAAAAATAGCTGTGCAGGAGATGAAACATGCCGAAATTATTGCAGAAAGACTTAACTACCTTGGTGGTATACCTACAACAAAACCAGCTCCAATATTCGTTGGCGAAAATCTCAAGGAGATGTTGAAACAGGATGTTAAGGATGAGGAAGGAGCTATAGAGCTTTACAAAAAGATCATAAAAGTTGCAATGGATGAGGGAGATATAACAACTGCCCGTATTTTTGAAGAAATATTGGAGGACGAAGAGGAGCATCACGACTTCTTCACATCAGCCTTAGAAGAGTAAGGAGAGTCTGGAAAACAAGAATTTTGACCTGGAGGAGAGAATATTTTAAAATTAAAAGGTAATGTTTATTAATAATGTTTCAAAAGAAATAAGCATAAAAATTGTTTATTATGGACCTGGTTTAAGCGGGAAAACTACAAACCTTCAGTATATATACAGGAATACAGATCCTTCCACAAGAGGGGAAATAGTAACAGTTGAAACTGAAACTGACAGAACTTTCTTTTTTGACCTTTTACCTCTGAATGTGGGAAGGATCGAAGGATACAGAGTAAGGATACATCTCACAACAGTCCCTGGACAGGTCTTTTATAATGTTTTGAGAAAACTTGTTCTTAAAGGAGTAGATGGGATAGTTTTTGTTGCAGACTCCCAGAGACCATTGCTTGATTCAAATCTGGAAAGCATTGATAACCTTAAAGAAAATCTTCTGGATTACAATCTCGATTTCTATTCGATTCCCTTTGTATTTCAGTACAACAAGAGAGACCTTAAAAATATCTTAACAATAGAAGAAATGAATCAGTATTTGAACCCTTACGGATTTCCATACATAGAAGCATCTGCAATTAAAGGAGTGGGAGTTTTCGAGACGCTACAGGAAATATCCAAATTGGCTCTGAAAGATTTGAGGAGGAAAATTGTTAAACCAGTAGAAAAGATATTGGAGGTAAAAGAGGAAAGTCTACTGGTTGAATCTTCTGATGCCTTTGAGAAAACTCAGATATACCCGCAATTTTCAAAAAAGGAAGTGGAGGCAATTGCTCCTGTGAGTAGCAACCAGGGTGAGATTGGTATAAAAAAGGAGATTCATGTATCAAAGCTTCAATCTATTGATAAGGAGCTTGAGCAGCTTGAAAAAAGGTATTTAATGGAAGAGATAGGAAAGTCAAAGGGTGATGTAAGAGGTAAAATCCCGGCATTGGATCTCCTGAAACCCATTGAGATAAAAAAGAAATGGAGGAAGAAAATTAGCCTTGATGAGCTTAGCAAATTTGATAACAAGTTGAGCATTGTTGTTGGAGATGGAAATGTCCTCGATACAGTCAATCTTCCCACATCCCTTACAAGAGGGCAAAAGCTCGAGCTCAGAATTGAGCTGGAAATAGACCTTGAATAAGTTGTTGAGGATATTTAATGGGGAAGAAGTTTTTTCTATTTGTAGCTCTGATTTCTTTTTACACCTGCTCCCAAAAGGTTGAACAAGTAAAAGTAAATCCACATTCTCCAATGGAAGAGAAAAAAGAGGTAAAAATCTTATCGGATGAAGAAAAAATAATAAAGAGGGCAGAAGAACTCTTTAAGGAAGGCGTTAGTGAAATTGAGAAAGGTCATTTGATCA
>JBBIMS010000356.1:0-2050 GCA_037444285.1 Candidatus Aminicenantota bacterium
AATAAGGGGGTTCTGGATTATGAAGAGGAGTTTGAAGGGTTAAAATTGGCATTAGACAAATATGAAAACCTTGACATTCAACCTCACGGTTTTATACATTTGAATCCAGAAGAATCATGGTGTAATGCTGCCAACAAGCATAATGATTTTAGATGGGGTGTTGAATTCTTTCATTTTTTTGAGAAAAGGGATATTCCTGAGAGGTATCAAAAATTTGCTGTAGAAGAGAGTTATAGAAGAATATTGAGTTGGTTTGGCACGGAACCATCTGTTTTCGTCCCTCCCGGATTACTGGTCTCCTCAAACACTGAGAAGGTCTTAAAAGAGTTTGGATACAGGTATTATTTTGATAAATTCCAGTTAAAAAAATTTTTTGAAAATGATTTTAAAACTCTCAGTTTTGTATATGTTGTCCCTGTAAAAGAGCTGGAATGGTGGGTGAAACTGAGTTATAAAAGAGCCTTTATAAGCCTTCCAGTAGTTTTAGGACTTCATGATGCTGATTTTACATATTTTGGATTGGATTGGTTTGAAAGGTTCCTCAAAGCATGGAAAAATGAGGGTGTTAGAAGGTTTGTTTCTCTTGGAGAATTTGTTGGTATGCTTTCTTCTAAGGTTTATGCAGAATACGATGGTAGAAAAGTTAAAATGGTTGTGGATATTTCAGAACCAGTGGGTCCTAAAAATATTGAAACCTCAAAATTTTTCAGTAAAAGAAATATGCTCTTAACTCTTAAGACTCCTGATAAATGGAAAAGGAGAATAGGCAAAGATACAATGGAAATAGTCGTCCCTCCTTTTAAAAAGAACAAGATTTTTGAAAGGGAGATAAATCTTCAGAAAATTAATTAATTTCCTCCAATTGTGTTAAAATAACATTATGAGCAGGAAAAGAGTTCTCGTTGTGGACGATGAGCAAAATATAAGGGAGGCTTTAAAAGTAATTCTTGAGTATGAAGATTATGAGGTTTTGGAGGCTGGAGATCCTCAGAATGCTCTCAATCTTCTTTCTGAGGATCCACAGGTTGTGCTTTTGGATATCAAGTTACCTCAAATGGACGGTTTACAGGTTCTAAAGGAAATTAAAAAGAGAAAGCCATGGATTGAGGTTATAATGATTTCTGGACATGGAACAATTTCTACTGCCATTGAAGCAACAAGGCTTGGAGCCTTTGATTTTTTGGAAAAGCCCATTGAGAGGGATAGAGTTCTCTTGAGCATTAGAAATGCCCTGGAGAAAAACATTCTTAGGCAGGAAAACATACTCTTAAAAAAGAAGACTGAGAGGAAGTATGAACTGATAGGAAACTCTCCTCCAATGAGGAAATTAAGGGAGGAGATAGAAAAAGTAGCTCCTACTGATGCAACTGTCCTTATAATGGGAGAAAGTGGAACAGGAAAAGAACTTATTGCAAGGATGATACACAGATTGAGTCATCGCTCTCAGGAACCATTTGTCCAGGTTAATTGCGCTGCAATACCTGAAGAACTTATAGAATCAGAGCTTTTTGGGCATGAAAAAGGAGCTTTCACAGGTGCAACTGAGAGGAAGATAGGGAAATTTGAGCTTGCCCACAAAGGGACTATTTTCCTTGATGAAATTGGTGATATGAGTTTTAAAACTCAGGCAAAGGTTTTGAGAGTTCTTGAGGAGGGAGAGGTTCAGAGAGTTGGCTCTACAAAAATAATTAAAGTTGATGTCAGAATAATTGCTGCTACAAATAAAGACCTGACGAAAGAGATAAAGGAAGGAAGATTTAGAGAGGATCTTTATTTCAGATTAAGTGTTGTTCCAATATATTCCCCTCCTTTAAGGGAAAAGAAGGAGGATATACCAATTCTAATAGATTATTTTATGGAAACCTTTTCTGAAGAGAATAATTACAAAAAGAAGAGATTTACAGATGATGCTATGTCAGCTCTGATCAAATATCCCTGGAAAGGTAATGTAAGGGAATTGAGAAATCTCATAGAGAGGTTGATGGTTATGGTGGACAAAGATATTATTGATTATGAGGATTTGCCTGAATACATAAGGTCAGATACTATT
>JBBIMS010000357.1:0-2049 GCA_037444285.1 Candidatus Aminicenantota bacterium
GATGACATCATCAAGTTCAAACATAACCTCCCTGCAATGCAGTAATAAAGAAGCCTTATTTCTTTTTCCTTGAGAGGGAAAATCTCGTTATAACTTTTTAAAATTGAATAAGCTACTCGAAGAGGATCCTTTTTGTTGAGCATTGCATAGGTCAAAGCCACTGCGACATTAAATAAAGTATAACTGTAAACCATATCTCCGAAATCAATAAAGCCTGCAATCTTTTTCTTCCCATCCTGCCCGGTTTCGATAAGGACATTATAATCGTTTGCATCGTTATATATTAAACTTTTCCTTAACTGAGGAAATTCTGGAACAACCTCTGTTTCAAATAAAAGAAGGAAATATTCTACAAGCCTTTTCCTTTCAATATCTTTAATATATGAGGTTAACTCTCTCAGCTCAAGAATGCTTTTTAAATCCCAGTGCCAGCTCCTGTGGGCGTAGGGTATATCAAAATTTTCTAAGGCTCTATCCATTCTTCCCAGTGACCTTCCATAATCCATTAAAAGTTCATCATCTGCTTCAATCTCAGCAAGAAATTTACCATTTATCCATGTGAGAAGCCTTGAATTGTAGCTTTTGCCATTTCTTCCCATTATTTCTGTAATGTATTCACCTTCTTTGTTTTTTACTACTGATGGAAGCCTGAAGTCAAAATTTTGACTGTTCAGGTATAGAAGAAGTTCATTCTGAGCTTTGACATAATAGTAATTTTCAATCTCATTGGCTATTTTAAAGATGTATTCTTTCCCATTTTTATCAATAACATGGAAGTTCCTTCCTATGTCTCCCACAAGAGAGGAAACTTCTCCTTCTATTCCATAATATTTTTTCAATATTTTTTTAACCTCTTCCTCATCAAAATCAGGTGGCTTCGGAATCGGTAGCATCGCTCTACCTCCAGAATAAATATGTTACAACTTTTCCGTTGAAAATTCGAGATTCACTAAATGCAAATATTATCACTAAACACAAATTTAGTCGCATTTAGCTTAATTTTAATTTCACAGAGCTTTTTTCAGCGCTATCCTGACAGTCTTAATTTTGTTTTATGCCATGGTGTTTCTCGTGGGTTTATGTCAAAATGATCTGAACTTTCTTTTTATGCGTCCTCCTTTCGCGAAAAATTTCTTCTTCCCTTTCGCTTTAAATGAGTTAGATTTGAAATATCTCAAAAATCAAAGGGCTATCTCCCTCTCAATTCCCTTAAAAATACCCTTGCCTCCTTTTCATTCTTGGTTCCATTTTTAATGGCACATTCAAAATGATATATAGCCTTTTCTTTGTTTTTTAAACTCATGTATATCTTTCCAAGCTCATAGTGAATCTCAGGGTCAGAAGGAATAAGCTCCAATGCAGACTCAAATTCCTTTATTGCCTTCTCTTTAAACCCTTTATTTTCATACAAAAATCCAAGAGATTTGCGGGCAAAGAATACAGCTGTCCTCTCCTCAACAAACACAAGTATCTCAACACCCTTCCCTTTTATCTTCTCTTTATCCTCTTCTCCTTTTCTTCTAATTCTTCCAAGTTGAACCGCAAGCCTCCAGTGCTTTTCTGCATTATCTTCATCACCAAGCATGTGATAGGTTGAGCCAAGATTGTAATGGGCAATTGTAGAGTTTTTATCCCTCTCAACAGCTTTTCTGTATTCCTTTAATGCCTCATAATATCTTTCCTGTTTATACAGTATATTCCCAAGGAGATTGTTTGCCCAGGAGAGATATTCAGGATCTCCGCACTTTATAGCTTGCCTGCAGAAAATCTCTGCTTCTTCCAGCTTCCCCAAATCGAAAAGAACAAGGGAAAGATTGTAGTTAATTTTGAAGGAATTATTATCCTCAGCCAGTGCCTTTTTCCATATCTCAATTGCACCATTGATATTACCCTTTTCAATACAGGAAAGGGCAAGCTGATTCATATAATCCGAGAAATTTTCTTTTCCTGCAATGGACTTTTCTTGTCGAAGGGATGACTCAAATTTCGGGACAGTGTTTTTTATTACCTCTAACCCTTTCTCAAGAAAGGGGTCTTCTCCCTGAGGGG
>JBBIMS010000358.1:0-2040 GCA_037444285.1 Candidatus Aminicenantota bacterium
ACTTGTGTCAGTTGTTGGGCATTATTTAGGAATTGCAGCTGCAAACCTTGTTGGGTCATTGAACATAAAAAAAATTGTCATTGTTGGGAGTCTCTCCCGTTTTGGAAAGGTTTTGATAGAACCTATAAAAGAAGAAATGAAGCGAAGAGCCCTTAAAAGTCTTGCAGATGAGACTGAAGTTGAAATTTCAAAATTAGGTTCTGAAATTGTAATCCTGGGAGCTGGTGCGCTCCTTTTAGCAAACCAGCTTGGATTGCCTTAAATGAGGAAGGAGGGTTTAAATGAACTTTAGATTTCTGACAATTTTACTGGTGGAGGTTTTAATTTTCCCCTTTGCTTTACTTTCTCAGGTAAGCACAGCTTCCCTGGAAGGAAAGGTTATGGGGGAAGATGGGACTCCAGTTCCTGGAGCAGAAGTAGTTGCTAAAAATTTAGAAACTGGCTTGTCCTGGAGGAATATTACTTCTGAAGATGGTATCTACTACATATTCTCTGTCCCCCCTGGAAGGTATGAGATAAGTGTTAGCCACGAAGCTTTTGGTCCTCAGGCTAAGACTATTGAGCTTCTTGTAGGACAGAAAGCTGTTGTAAATTTCACCCTTAAAATTAAGGAAATTCAAGAGGAAATAGTTGTAACAGCAGAGGCTCCTACTGCAGAGTTAAAAAAATCTGAGCTTTCAATTCCCATCAGAACTGAACAGGTTACATATCTCCCTCTTAATACAAGGAATTTCCTTGAAATTGCAACTCTTGCCCCTGGAATTAAACCAATGGGTTCAACAATAGCCAGCGGAGCAACTATGCCTACTAATATGGGTTTCTATATTGACGGCGCTGAATTTAAGAATGAGATTGTTGAAGGTGGACTGGTAGGTCAATTTGTGAGCACAGGGAATGCATTCCCTCAGGATGCCTTAAGGGAGTTCCGTGTAATAACACAGCTTTATAAAGCAGAATACGCAAAGGCAACTGGTGGGGTTATTACAGCAGCTTCAAAGACTGGAACTAACGAGTTTCATGGAACTGCTTTCATTACCTATCGTCATAAAGACTTGAATGCTCTTGGATATTTTGAGAAAGAAAAGCCCGACTACAAGAGGCTTCAAACAGGAATTAGTTTTGGAGGTCCAGTTATAAAAGATAAGTTCCATTTCTTTATTTCCTATGAGGGGACATCCTCAAAAACATTTTCAACAATTGTCCCTGGAAATCCGATATTCTCCCAATATTCAAGAACATTTGAGAGACCCTTTGACGGTTATCTTGGCTTCCTTCGTCTTACTTATCAGCATTCCCCCAATCACTATTTTGACTTTTCCTTCAGTGGAAGATACGACACACAGCTTATAGGTGGAGGAGGAATATACGATTACAGCTTCGCAAGATATTTTGACAACTATGTCTACACAGGTATACTGAGACATCAATATATAATTTCTCCTTCTCTTGTTAATGAGTTAAGGATAAACTATCAAAGATACAATTGGATTATTGACCCTGTTGAACTTACTTACGCAAAGAGGTATCCCAGCTTCATTGTCGGAGGACATTCCCATTCTCCCCAGGATTGGTACCAGGATAGATATGCAATTTACGACGATGTCACATATGCTTATGGCTCCCATGTTTTTAAAGCTGGCTTTTTCATCTCAAGATTGTTTTATCAGGCTGAGCAGAAACTTTATCTGAATCCACAATTCTATTTTAGAAAAGACACAGACACAGTCCCTTATCTTGGAATTATAGGGGATGGAACTCCCTTCCTTAAGTCCAACAATACACAGTTTGGTGTGTATATTCAGGATGACTGGACAGTTAATCCTCGTTTAATTCTAAACCTTGGTATAAGGTGGGACTATGAATCCAATATGATAAACAATAAATTTGTGACACCCGAGGAGATAAAGAGGGATCTTCAACCCTTCTTTGAGTCAAAATACTTCTCGGATGGGACCAATAGAAAGCCTTACCTTTACTCATTTGCTCCAAGATTTGGATTCACCTATGATTTGACAAAAAAGGATACAACATTCCTTACAG
>JBBIMS010000359.1:0-2037 GCA_037444285.1 Candidatus Aminicenantota bacterium
AAGTGAGGCTTCGTCCTCTCAAATTTTGGTTTCGCCATTTTACCATTCCTCCTTTGCTCTCAAAATTATTGTTTCCCCTCTTTCAAGGAGCTTCGGAATAAGCTCTGGAGAAACTTCTCTATAAGAGTGGAACTCAATTGTGTGGGAACTCCTTCCCTGCGTTATGGTTCTGAGAGCTGTAGCATATCCAAAAAGATCTGCGAGGGGCACAAGTGCCCTTAGCTCTGTTATGTTCCCCTTTGAAAAAAGATTTTCAATTTTACCCCTTCTCGCATTTAAATCACCAACTACATCACCAACATATTCATTGGGCACAAATATATCAACCTTCATTATTGGCTCAAGGAGAGTGGGATTAGCCCTTTCTACTGCATCCTTAAGAGCTAATGAACCAGCAATTTTAAATGCAATTTCTGAAGAATCAACTTCATGGTAGGAGCCATCAAAAAGGGTGACTTTTATATCTGTGAGGGGATAACCAGCAAAAATTCCCACCTCAGCTGCTTCCCTTATTCCTGCCTCAATTGCTGGTATAAATTCCTTTGGTATCACCCCTCCCTCTATCTTGCTTTTGAATTCTATCCCAGAGCCTCTTTCCGCAGGCTCAATCTTTATCTTTACATGTCCATACTGTCCCTTTCCACCAGTCTGCCTTATGTATTTTCCCTCTCCAATAGCTGGAGAGGTTATGGTTTCTTTGAAAGCAACTTGAGGCTTACCAACATTAGCCTGGACATTAAATTCCCTTCTCATTCTATCAATTATTATCTCCAAGTGAAGTTCTCCCATCCCTGAGATCAAAGTCTCTCCTGTGTTGGGATCTTTGTGAACCTTAAAAGTTGGATCTTCCTGGGCAAATTTGGCAAGGGCATTGGAAAGCCTTTCATGATCAGCTTTCGTCTTGGGCTCAATAGCTACAGATATTACTGGTTCAGGGAATTTTATGGATTCGAGTAGAATCGGATGAGATGGGCTGCACAGGGTGTCCCCTGTACTCACAAATTTTAAACCAACTGTTGCTGCAATATCGCCAGCAAAAACCTCCTTTATCTCTTCCCTTTTATTTGCATGCATCTTCAGCAGTCTCCCAATCCTTTCCTCCCTGTTTTTTCCTGGGTTATAAACTGTGGAACCTGAAGAAAGGGAACCTGAATAAACCCTGAAATATGAGAGCTGTCCCATATAAGGATCGTTCATTATTTTAAAGATAAGAGCAGAGAATGGCTCGTTGTCATCTGCCTTTCTTATCTCTTCCTTGTTTGTTTCTGGATTTAACCCTCTAACTGGAGGGATGTCTACAGGAGACGGAAGGTAATCAACAACTCCATCAAGAAGGGGTTGAACGCCTTTGTTTTTAAAAGATGCACCGCAGAAAACAGGAATTAGTTTTAAATTGATGGTTCCGTATCTGAGCCCTCTCTTTAAATCCTCTGGCTTTATCTCCTCGCTTGAAAGATACTTTGAAAGAACATCTTCGTCAACTTCTGATACCTTTTCTATTAGAATCTCCCTCCATTTGTTAGCGAGGGAGATATAAGGCTCTGGTATTTCTCTTATATTGTAATTAGCTCCAAGTAAATCACTATCATAAACTATGGCTTTCATCTCAATAAGGTCAATAACTCCGCAGAAGTTTTCCTCCTCTCCCAACGGAAGCTGGACTGGGACTGGATTGGCTCCTAACCTCTCTTTTATCTCATCGAGAACCTGAAAGAAATTAGCACCCACTCTATCCATTTTATTTATATAGGCAATTCTTGGAACTTTATATTTGTCAGCCTGTCTCCAGACTGTCTCGGATTGAGGTTCAACGCCTCCCACACCACAAAATATTATAATTGCACCATCAAGGACTCTTAGAGATCTTTCAACCTCAGCCGTGAAGTCTACATGACCTGGAGTATCAATTATATTTATTCTATATTCTTTTGGTTTGCCCCCACTCAAATATTCTCCCGGCGTCCAAAAACAAGTAGTGGCAGCTGCAGTAATGGTGATTCCCCTCTCTTTTTCCTGTTCCATCCAATCCATAATTGC
>JBBIMS010000360.1:0-2034 GCA_037444285.1 Candidatus Aminicenantota bacterium
TTCTGAACTTCTAACATCTTTAAAACCTGAGACCAATTCCCTTTACATTGCCCAGAGGCTAGAAGAGGTTGGAATTAAGCTTGCCTTCAAAACAATTTGCGGAGACCACGAGGAGGATATAATAAATGCCTTGAAAACAGCAAGAAGCAGGGTTCAGCTCATTATAATCACAGGTGGTCTCGGACCAACAGATGATGACCTCACAAGACAGGCTGTTTCAAAATTTTTGGGAAGGGAGCTGATTTTCAAAGAAGAAATAGTTGAAAGAATAGCAGGAAGGTACAGAATGAGGGGAAGAGAGATGCCGGAGATAAACATAAGGCAAGGTTTTGTAATTGAAGGTGCAGAGGTAATTCAAAATCCTGTTGGAACTGCACCAGGAATGTGGATAGAGGAAAATGGAATATTAATTGCAATTCTTCCAGGACCACCTGCAGAGATGATTCCCATGTTTGACTCATCAATTCTCCCAAAACTGAGGGAAATTTCTCCCTTCTTCATTTCCAGAGGCATCTTAAAAGTTGCCGGGCTTACTGAGTCAGAGGTTGACTCTTATATTTCAGATATTTCAAGGAAAGCAAGGAACACAAATATTTCTGTTCTTGCAAGCCCTGGAATAATAGAGATTCACATAATTTCAAGATCAAAAAAGTCCATAGAAGACTCATACTCAATAATGGAAGAAGTTAAAAACAAAATTAAGGAGGTTCTTGGAGAAAATATATTTTCAGAAGGGGAGAGCCTTGAGGAAGTGGTAGGGAAGATGCTGAGGGAAAGGGGAGAAACCATTTCTGTAGCTGAGTCCTGCACAGGAGGACTCCTTTCCAGTAGAATAACAGATGTCCCTGGAAGCTCGGATTATTTTGAAAGGGGGTTTATTGTCTACAGCAATATTTCCAAAATCGAAAACCTCGGCATTCCTGAGGATTTAATTGCAAAGGAAGGAGCAGTAAGTCAGCAAGTAGCAAAACTGATGGCTAAAAGAATAAGGGAAATATCAAAGACAACTTATGGAATCGGGATAACTGGTATTGCAGGTCCTGGAGGTGGTTCTACTGAAAAACCTGTTGGAACTGTTCACATAGCAATAGCATGGGATGGCGGTGAGGAACATTCAAAAAATTACTTTTTTGGGACAAGGGAACAGATAAAGACTCAATCAGCTGTAAAAGCTCTTGATATGCTCAGGAGACATATACTAAAAGGGATGAAAAAATGAGGACATTTATTGCCATTGAGATTGATCCCCCAATAAAGGACAAAATCTCAAACCTTGTTCAGGAGCTTGGAAAGCAGGGAGCAAAGGTTGGCTGGGTAAAAAAGGAGTCGATTCACCTTACATTAAAGTTCCTTGGTGAGATTGATGAGAAGAAAATAAAAGAGGTCTCTGAAAAACTAAAATTAATCTCTTCAAAAATTAAACCTTTCAGAATAAGAATTGAGGGGGCTGGTTGGTTTCCAGAAAAAGGCTCCAATCCAAGGGTTTTATGGATAGGTGTTAAATATCCTGAACAGTTGAAAATACTATGGGAAGAGATAGAGAAAGAATTGGAGAAAATTGGATTTGAGAAAGAAGGGAGAGAATTTTCTCCTCATATTACGATCGGAAGAGTAAAGGGGAATGGAGGCATTAATAAAGTTCTCGATATTCTAAAAAAATTTACAACTTACCTTTTTGGAGAGATGGAAGTAAAAAGGATCATCCTCTTCCAGAGCATTTTGAAACCCGATGGTGCTGAATACATCCCCCTTGAGAAATTCGATTTTAAATAACTTGAATATCCTGTTAAAAATTGTAAAATTTGAAGTGAAATGGTTAATTTGCTCTATTTCATTTTATCTTTCTTGATCGGCTCCATTCCCTTTGGCTGGATAATTTATAAATTAACCGAGAGGAAAGATATAAGAGAGGAAGGGAGTGGAAATATTGGTGCAGCAAATGTTTACAGGCTCAAGGGGAAATTCTATGGAATTCTTGTTCTTCTGCTCGATGCCTCAAAGGGAGTAATTGCTGTCCTTTTTGCAAAATATCTT
>JBBIMS010000361.1:0-2025 GCA_037444285.1 Candidatus Aminicenantota bacterium
ATTATGATCTAACCAGTACTATATTTCAGAGACATTGAATTTTGATCTAACACGGACCTCAAATTTCAGTAAAATAAAAGAAGAGACATGAAAAAAAGGAAAATTTTACTCTTAATTTTTTCTCTCTCTATTCTCAGTTTTTCAATTTTAAATCCCAGCTTTTTTGAAATCCCTGAAGTCTATCCAGCTTTTGTCACATCTGTTGTAGATGGAGATACAATCCATATTATCCTTGAAGGAAGCACTTATACGGTTCGCTTGATTGGCGTGAATTCTCCTGAGATAGGTCATCCTGAACTAAAAATAAATGAAGAACCATATGGAAGGAAAGCCAAGGCTTTCACAACAAAGCATCTTTTGGGAAAAAATGTCTGGATTGAGCTTTATGTTCAGAAATGGGATAACTACGGAAGAGTCCTTGCCTATATATGGCTTGCTCCTCCGTCTTCAGACTCGGAAAATGAAATCAGAGAAAAAATGTTCAATGCACAACTACTTTTGAAAGGTTATGCTCAGATAAACACAATTCCTCCAAATGTCAAATATGCGGAACTTTTTATTAAGTTTCAAAGGGAGGCAAGGGAGAGAGGAGAAGGACTCTTGGACTATGTGGCTTCCAAATGGAGAGGCAAAGAAATTTACATAGGAAATAAAAGAACTGGGGTATTTCACAGGGAAGATTGCGAATTTGCAAAAAAGATTGCCCTCTATAATCGAGTGGAATTTAGCAGTATAGAAGAAGCGATAGAGGCAGGTTTTAGAAAATGTAAAATTTGTTTTCGTGAATCTATTTTCCCTCAAAACCAAAATGGCTATATCGGAAACAAAAGAAGTAGAATCTTCCACAGAACAAACTGTAGATATGCAATTCAAATTGCAGAAAATAACAGAGTTTATTTTAAAAGTAGAGAAGAAGCCCTTAATGCAGGTTATAGACCTTGCAAAGTATGCAAGCCGTGAAAATATTTATTTTTTATCCTTCTCTAAACAATAGATTTATCTACTGATTAAGAATAAATGCAACACCTCTCACTTCTGATCACTCAACTTCTTTCAGTTTCTTTTTGAATTTTTCCTCGACTTCTTTTTTCTTTTCCTTTTGAAGTTCTGCCACAGACTCAAATTTCTTATCAAACTCTTCCGCTTTCTTTTTCTCCTTTTCCAGCAATTCTTCAAGAGAATGAGCTTTTTTCCTTTCAACTCTTTCGTGCTTAACTATTATGCCAGCTTCAGCATCAACCCATATTATTGAACCACATACAGGGCAATCAATTTTATAACTTTTTTCTCTCCCATCTATTTTTTTCCCTCCTTTTTCCCTGAAAGAACCTTTGAAAGTTTTGCTCCGAGGATTCCAATTTTCGGCGTTTCTTTCACAGAAGGTTTTGCAGCTTCATCAGTCTCTTCACCCTTTTCAATCTCTTTCTCTTCAACAGTTTCTTTTATGTAAATTTCAGCCTCCTTTTCACTTTCTTCCAGTCTTATCCTTTCCTCTATTATCTTTCTTCCTCCCTTCTTCCCTTTTATCTTTGTTTTTTTAAGCTCTTCCTTGAACTTTCTGTAGATCTCAAGCTCTGATTCTGAAGGAAGAATAGGTTCTTCCTTTAACTCCATTTTTTTCTCTTCCTCCATCTCAGGTTCTTCCACAGCCTCTTCTGGGGGAATCAGCTCCTCAGCTGATTCCTCACTCCTTTCAACAAATTCTTCTTCAAAAGCTTTAATTTCTTCTTGAGGAAGCTCTACTTCTTCCTCAATTTCTTCCACTCCAATCTTTGTCATATCAAGATAAAAATATCCTTTTTCCTCTTCAGAGCAGAAGAATTCCGGGTTGCCAAAAAGGACGATCTCGAAATCATCCTTTCTTACATTTTTGAACATATCTGCAATATGGTAAGCTTTCAAGATATAAATTTTATAACTCTCATCAGGGCTTCCAAAGTTCATAAATACAAAATGAAGTAAGTCGTTTAGATTCTCCGCTTTTGCCCCTTCATCCCACAAAGATATTATTTTTGAAAGCTCATC
>JBBIMS010000362.1:0-2014 GCA_037444285.1 Candidatus Aminicenantota bacterium
AAAATCAGGCTTTATGCCTTTCCCTTCGACAACCTCACCATTTGAACGATGATATGTGGATATGGGAAGGGCAACTACAATATTTTTAGAGATTTTGTAATTATACATAAATCCAGGGCAGGCTCCTGCAGTGGGTTCTCCTACCAGACAAGCTCTTCCAGAGTCTTTTAAAGATATAATAAAATGCTCACATGAACTGGCACAGAATCTATCCATTAGTATACATAACTTCCCCTTATAAATTCTCTCCCTTGGTCTAACATAGAGTGGAACAACGCTTTCTCTTATATTTTTAATATTGGTCCCTCTATAAAATCCAGGTTTTACAAAAACCAGTTTCCCGAAACAGATAGTGTCCTCTATGAATCTGCCTGCAATCCTCTCAGCCACAAAACTATCACCCCCGCCATTACCACGAAGATCAAGGATTATGCCCTTAGTTTCTCTTAAACTGTCAAGAGCCCTGTCAAAATCACTCACAATGCTTTCACGGCCAAATGTTGGAATTTTTATGTAACCTATATTGTCCTCAAGAATTCGATATTCAATTTTACTTGCCTGCTGTTCAGGAATTTCTCTAAGAATAATTTCTGTCTCTTTAATCTCTCCATGTTCATTTCTGTATTTAAGGGAAATTTTTTTCCCTGATTTACCCAAAAAACCTCCTTGGAAAGGCTTCCTGAGGTAAAGAGGAAGAGAGGAAATAAATTCATCAGGAGTTTTCCCTTCTATCTCTATTATTTCATTCCCTTTTTTCAAACCCGCATCTTCTGCAGGAGAATTTTTAATTACAGACAGGATCTTATAACTTCCACCGATTTTTTCAATAACCATCCCTGCTCTCAAGACTTTTAAAGGAGGTTTTACAACTCTCACATGGGGATCTCCCAGCTCAGCAGTTAGATTCCTGAGAATTTCGATGAATTCTTCATCATCTCTGCATTTTTTAACCAATATTCTATAATTCTTTACAACCTCATCCCAGTTAACATTTCTTAGTCCAAAATAGGGATAATGCTCTTTTATAAAATTACATAATTCTTCAAACCTTTTCCCATATTTTCCAGTTTCTGCAGAAAGAAGAAAAGGGAAAATTATCAAGATAAAAATAAAAAAAATTTCTTTTTAGGTTTTTTCATACCCCCTCCTTAGTGCTAATATTGTTTAAAATTCTACAACCATTTTTCCTTTCTCCTTATTTTATGCAAATAGTGGCAAGCCATGGCTAATTACAGCAAATACACCTTTATCATCTTTCCAGTTTATTTTTATTTCATTAGCCTAAAATCCTTTGGAACCTCAAAAATCTCTGGACTTATCTTATCTTCCTTTATATTTCTCAATTCCATCATACAATGCTGTTTACCTTTATCATAGTTTATAAGCTTTACAGGAAATCGGTATTTCTTTGAAATCCATGCGGTCTGTACTACAACATCACCCATGCTGAGTTCCTTTTTCTCGCAAATAAGCTCACCAATCTTTTCCTCTCCCTTATCGGTAATCATGTACTGAGTAATCATCCAGAAATGAGCTTCAAAAGGATTCATAAGGTGAACCCCAAAATCTTCAATTGAGGTCATGGCATATACTTTGTCAGTAGTATCCAGCAGCCAGACCTTACCTGTTTTTCGATCCACAATCACACTTTGTCCCTTACCATCCTCAGTTATGTCAAAACGGTAAAAATGGTCAAGAAGATAAAATTTACCTGCTCTTATCTTACCTTTCTCATCTATAACCATATCGGCTGAAAATGAACCCTGCGGTAGTAATACTTCTTTCTGGGCGGTCTGGGGCTTAGAGGGTGAGGGTTCCTTTTTTAATTTGCCCCCTGAATCAATAAAGATAGAGCCCTCTTTCAACTCAATAATAACCCTTTCAACCATATCCGATGGAGAAACTTCCCATTTGGCAGATTTACCTTTTTCAAGGTAAAAAGGTTGTCCAAATTCTACATTAGATGAGATGAACTTGACCTCACCTTCTGATGCAACTTCATCCGTAGGATCGT
>JBBIMS010000363.1:0-2012 GCA_037444285.1 Candidatus Aminicenantota bacterium
ACTTCCAAGTTCCTTCTCCTCTTGCTTTTTCAAATCGTAAAATTTTAGGACAGCCCTTTGATCCCTGTCCCCCCTCTTCATATAGTACAGTTTCTCTCCCACTGAAGAAAGGTTCCAGTAGTTTGCAACCTCAACAGGTAATCCAACAATTCTATTCTTTATACCCTCTGGGTCAACTTTTATTGCTTTCGGCTTTTCAGGCTCTTTCTTACCTTCCTCCTTCCTTACCTCTCCCTTTTCAGGAACATTACTCGGGGTTTTCTCCGAAATTTCAACCTCGTCACTCTTGGGTTCAAAAGGTGATTTCTCTTCTGCTGATAGTGTTACAAGATATATTCTCGCCATTGAAAGGTAGGCATGGTTGAACTCTGTCCTGCTGTAAACAGGATTGAAATCCCTGTCAGAAACAAAGAAAAGATATTTACCATCACTGCTGAAATGGGGAGAATAGGAGTTATACCACCCATCAGTAACTTCGAAAGTCTTCCTTGTGAGAAGAGAATAAAGATAAATTCTTGTCATTCCCTCAACCTCAGGTTTTGCATAGGCTATCCAGTTACTATCAGGAGACCATGTGTAAGAACGAATTTCCCAGCTCTTCGCTCTAACTACCTCAACAATCTCTCTGGTTTCAATGTCAACATAGTAGAGACGAAAATTCCTGTCTGACCACATTATCTTTTTACTATCTGGTGACCATACAATCTCATATTTATAAGTATCAGCATTCTTTGTCAGCTGAATTGGTTCCTTTGAGCCATCCTGAGGGATTATGTATATCTCGTCCCTCCCAGTTTTATCAGAAATGAAGGCAATCCATTTCCCGTCAGGAGACCATTTTGGATTTCTTTCATGAATTCCAGAAGAGTTTGTCAGATTTCTTGTGTTTCCATGTTTTGCAGGAACAGTGAAAATCTCCCCCCTTGCACCGAACAATGCCCTCTTTCCATCGGGAGAAATATCAAAATAGTTTATTTTGTCTGAGACTTTTACAATTTCTTCCCTTCCAGTAATCTGATCATCGGCAATATAAATTGTAATCTTTGATGCTTTTTCTGTTTTGAGGTCAAATCTATAAATGAAACCTCCCTTTTCAAAAACAATGGAATCAGGACCAAGAGAAGGGAATTTTATATCGTAATCATCAAAATCCGTTAATTTTCTTATCTTCTTGGTCGAAATTTCGTAAACATAGAGATTCATCCTGGCATTTTCATCCCTGTCAGAAAGAAAATAAATCCTGTCACCATGCCACATGGGAATAATGTCAAGAGCAGGGTTGTTGGTTATATTCTCAATCTTTCTAGTCTGAAAATCATATATCCATACATCATCAGCCATTCCACCCCTGTATCTCTTCCAAGTTCTAAATTCCCTGAATACTCTGTTGTATGCGAGCTTTTTTCCATCGGGAGAGAAGGAACAGAAACCACCCCTTGGAAGGGGTAACTGTTCAGGAAGACCTCCATTTTTAGATACAGTATAAAGTTGCCCGTTGAAATCGTTCCACTCCCTCATCCTTGAACGGAAAATTATTTTTTCTCCATCAGGAGTCCATCCCATAACAATATTATTTGGCCCCATTCTGTCTGAAATATCATCCCTCCTCAAAACTGGAGTGTATGTGAGTCTTTTTGGAATCCCGCCTTCAGATGGAATTATGTAAACTTCACGATTTCCATCATACTCTCCTGTAAATGCAATGTATTTACCATCAGGAGAAAATCTTGCAAAACATTCATAACCAATATGGGATGTTAATTTCCTTGCTACACCACCTGAGACTGGAACAGTGTAAAGATCACCAGCATAAGTAAAGACAACTTGATCTTTGTAAATTGCTGGAAATCTTAAAACCCTTGCTTCTTCAAGGGCAAAGGAGAAGGAAATTAAAAAGAAAAATAATAAGAAATATAGCCTTTTCATTTTTCCTCCTAGCAAAAATTATGGTATTTATTTTTTTTCTTGGAATTTGATAAAAGAGAGACCGGAAGAGGGTGATGCTCCATGTT
>JBBIMS010000364.1:0-2009 GCA_037444285.1 Candidatus Aminicenantota bacterium
ACAGCAATTATAGGAAACACACCCAGCGAAAAACTCATATATGTAAGTATCTCCTCAAAGGTTCCAGAAATCAAAATTATAATAGAAATAATACACTGAAGAATAATTGATTTGGAAGGAACCTTAAAAAAAGGGTGAATCTCAGAGGCGAATTTGAAAAATTGTCCATCCTTTGCCATAGCATAATAAACCCTTGGACCAAGAATTATAAAAGCTGAAAGAGAAGAGAATAGAGCAAAGGAAATAAGAACTGATGAAACCAGTTCAAACTTGCTTCCGAAAAGGTTTTTCATAGCAAGACCACCTACTGATATAACACCTTTCATCTCCTCAGGGTGAATGGCGTAAACATAGATAATATTAAGAAGAAAATAAAGAACTGTGACTATGAAAGTTCCAATAAAAAGGGAAAGGGGAATATTCTTTGAGGGATTTTTTATTTCCGAGCCAATGTAAGATGATGCATTCCATCCGCTATAAGCAAACATTATCCACATTAAAGAAAGCCCTATTCCCTTAAGGTTTGCCAGATTAATGGGGAATTGAGAAGAGGTTGAGAAATGGGAAAAATCCCCCTTTCCAGAAAGAAAACCAGCTCCTATGAACAAAACAATCAAAGTAATCTTAAGGAGTGTCAAGAAATTCTGGATCTTTGCTCCAAAGGAGATACCCCTTAGATGAATCAATGTAAAGATCACAATTATCAAGATTGAATAAAGCTTTTTCAAAACAATTTCTTTAAGGTAATTATTCAATATTCCGAGGTCTATTATCTCAGGGAAAGCCCTTGAAAGATACTCTGTAAACCCTATTGCAGAAGCAGAAATTGGAGCGGAAAAACCAACAAAAAAAGAAACCCATCCACTCAAAAACCCCAGCATTGGGTGAAACAATCTCGAAAGATACAAATACTCCCCCCCAGCCATTGGAAATTTTGAACCGAGAATGCTGTAGGAAAGAGCCCCACAGAGTGCCAGAATTCCTCCTACAAGCCAGAGAAAGATCATAATCTTTGGTTCAGAGACATTTTTTAGCAAGAGTCCTGATGTAGTGAAAATTCCGGCTCCTATCATATTTGCAATAACTATATTTGTGGTAGAGAAAAGACTGAGTCTCCTTTCAAGTTCTTCTTTCATATCCTATATTTTATCAGAAAATTTTCCACAAAAGTTGTGGAAAATTGATGTTGAAGATAACTGAAATGAAATTTGAACTAAGGTTAGGTCAATTGAACAGAATTTGGGCATATTTAAAATATTAAGAGTTTTTTAAAGATTTCCTTCTATGAGTTTTTCGAAGAAATCTTCAAGAGCTCCTATAGCTTTTTCTGGAATTGTAGTTAAATGTTCTCCAACTATGAATCTTAAAATATATGCTGTCACAAATAAAACTATTGTAAGAAGAAATATATATTCAATTATTGCTTGTCCCTTCTCTCTTAATTCTTTCATCATTCTAAATTTACTTCCTTAATTTACTTTTGTCAAGGTAATGGGTTTCCTCAAAAATCCTCTCTTTCATATCAGGAGATAGAAGTCATTTATTGTCCAAATTATTTGAGAAAAGATGTTCCAGAGTTTACAAGAAAGCCACATCTCATTAATATAAATTCTTAGAAACTACTTTAATTGAAATTACTCTCTTTTTATGATAAAAAACAAGAGAGATGAAAGGAGGATTTATGAGAGGATTGTTTATTCTTTGGATTTCAACGATTCTGATTTTCTCCCCCCTTTCTTCCTTACAAAAGGAAGAGGATCTTCTAAAGGGCTCATCAAAGATAGAAAGGGAAGGGTGGCTTTACCTCCACCTTGAGGGTAAACCTTTCCAGATCGGATATCAACATGGCTTCTTCCTGGGAGTTTATATTGAAGAAGTTATAAAAACCCTTTCCTTCTATCTTGAAAAGGAAACAGATAAAAAATGGAAATTTTTTAAAAGTGTTGCAAAGAAATATTATTTGCCAAAGGTTCCTGAAGAGTATCTGGAGGAAATGAAAGGTATTCTGG
>JBBIMS010000365.1:0-2007 GCA_037444285.1 Candidatus Aminicenantota bacterium
AGCTCTCAAAACCTGAACTTGTAGCAGTGTATGGATACTGGTCAAGGAAAACCTCAACTCCCTTTTCCCTTGCCTCCTCAACAGGCTTTTTTATTCTCCATATCTCATTCCATACACTCTCATCAGCAAGTTTTATGTGGGAGACGAGAACAGGAATTTTATTTTTCTCTCCAACCTGAATTGCCTCTTCAATCGCCTCCTTTATACCCTTTCCCTGATTTCTTATGTGGGATGTGTAAATACCATGGTATTTTGCAACAACTTTTCCAAGCTCAACAATCTCTTCAGTATTTGAGTAAATCCCTGGCATATATGCAAGCCCTGTTGAGAGCCCAAGTCCTCCCTCCTTCAACTCCTGCTCCAGGAGCTTCTTCATTCTTTCCATTTCTTCCCTATCTGGAAGAGCCTGCTTTTTCCCCATAACTATATCTCTTATTGTGTTGTGCCCTACCAGAGAGCCATAATTTATTGATATACCGTTTGCTTTTAACTTTTTAAAATGTTCCTTTAAAGGGTAAGAATGACCACCACAATTTCCAGCAATCACCGTTGTCACTCCTTGAAAGGAGTAATTCTCAATTTTAGGATTCCTCTCTATCCCCTCTGCATGGGTATGGACATCAATAAAACCAGGGGAAACTACCAGTTCCCTTGCATCAATAACTTTTTTCCCCTTCTGAGCTTCAATAAAGCCAATCTTTTTTATAAACTTCCCCTTTATTCCTATGTCAGCAATGAACCATGGATTCCCGGTTCCATCTATTACTTTCCCATTTTTAATCACAAGGTCGTATTTTTCAGAAAATATTGAAAAACCATAAAAAAATGTCATTACTGAAATTGCTAAAATAAATAATCTTTTCATTTCCACCCTCATTTTAAAATTATATCATATATCATAAGAAAACATACAAAAATAAAGGAATTAAAAGCCCATTTACTTTTATCCGTACAAAAAATCATATTTCCCCATTAAATTATTGCTTCAATTGTCCTTTATTCCCTTATCCTTTCAGGATATTTTCCACTTTTAATCAATTCTCTGATTTTAATCCTGACAATTTCAAGATCTTCTGGATGAGTCACTCCAAACCACATGGAGGAAGTTGGTATAACTTTTACTTTAACTTTATTATTTCTCACAAGATTCCCTATCATCTCAGGAAGAAGGAACTCAGCCTCGCTATCATTCCCTTTTTTCATTAAAAAATCCTTAAATCCTGATTCAAGAAAATCAAATATGGAGGGGGAAAATCCAAAAAGGTTCATGGAAACTTGTTCATTACCATTTAACTCTATTATCTCAGAATCTCTTATTGCAATTATCTTTCCATCTTCCCTTCCTATTTTCTGAAACTCTGTAAGATTTAGAAGATAGGAATCATCATCGATTTCACATATTGCCCTTGACACATAACCATGGAGAGAAAGAGTATCTTCAAGCTTATAGGAAATGAGAATGTATTCATCGTCTGAAAGGGAATTTAAAGCAAGGGATAAAGACTCAAACCCATAGAAGTCATCAGCATTTATAACAGCAAAGGGAGAATTCAAAAAAGTTTTGCAAACAAGAAGAGCGTGGGCTGTCCCCCAGGGCTTTTTCCTTGGTGAATAGCAAATATTTTCTGGTAGAAAGGAATCAATTTCCTGAAAGGCGTAATTAACATTAAATTTCTCTTCCCAATATTTACCAACAAATCTTCTGAAATCCTCTTCAATCTCCTTCCTTATCACAAAAATAACATTGGAATATCCTGCTCTTCTCGCATCATATAAAGAGTAGTCAAGAATAACCTCTCCCGATGGTCCAACTGGTTTTATCTGCTTCAGCCCCCCAAATCTTCTTCCTATTCCTGCTGAAAGAACAACAAGGGAGATGTCATATTTCCCCATAAGGCTAATTCTAACTTAATTTCTCATGAAATCTCAACAATTTATTACTTTATACTCTTAAAAACTTCCTCCATATGAGCAAGAACCTTATTAACCAATTCTCTCCCAGCCTCT
>JBBIMS010000366.1:0-3621 GCA_037444285.1 Candidatus Aminicenantota bacterium
AGCTATTTCAGGAACTGGGAAAAAATAGATGAGCTGATTGAAAAGGGAGAGGTGTCAATGGTATTGGTTATTCAGAGGGGATTTGAAAAGAATCTCTCTTCCGGGAATCCAGCAGGGGTTCAAATTATCATTGATGGGACTGATGCGACAGTTGCGACAATTGCAATGAATTACTCTTCCCAGATCCTCAGTAAATTTTATATGAGCAATTTCGGCAAATCCTTTTCCTCCAAATTTAGTGGAATTCAACTTCAGAGTAGAATTCTCTACAACCCTGAGTTGAAGGGCTCCCATTTTATGGTTCCTGCAGTTATAACCCTTCTCCTCACCCTGATAATAGGAGTTCTTTCATCAATGGCAATTGTAAGGGAAAGAGAGAATGGAACCCTTGAGCAGTTAATTGTTACCCCAATAAAACCTTCCCATTTCATTCTCGGTAAAATTGCTCCATTCCTCATAATAGGTTATCTCGATGTCTCAATAATAATAATTGTTGCGATTTACTGGTTCAAAATCCCTGTAAAGGGGAGCATCCCTCTCCTCTATCTATTTTCAGGGTTTTATATTCTATATACAGTTGGAATTGGTATATTTCTTTCAACAGTTTCAAAGACACAACAGCAGGCAATGATTACAGCGATGTTTTTCATTTTTCTTCCATCCATATTACTTTCAGGATTTATCTTCCCTGTGGAGAATATGCCAAAGATTATACAGTTTTTCACAAATTTTGTTCCATTAAAATTTTTCCTTGAGATTGTAAGGGGGGGCTTTCTAAAAGGGAGCGGTTTTAAAGAGCTCTACGATGAGGCTTTCTTCATATTAATATGGGGTTTGGTAGTTCTTTCTTTTAGTATTCTAAGATTCCGTAAGAAACTTTAAATCTCTAATAAAAAATTTAAAAATCTCGTATAATATTTTAGGAGGATGGAAATGTTGAAAAAAATAATTTTATCAGTCTTTTGTTTTATGCTGGCTATTTCCTTTACAGCAGCCTTTACTGTTGAGGAGGTAATGAAGTCTCCTTTCCCTTCAGGGCTTATTTCCTGCAGAAGTAAAGATAGGGTTGCATGGGTTTTTAACATTGAGGGGAAAAGGAATATCTGGATTGCAGATGGACCTGAATGGAAACCCAGGCAGATAACATCCTACCAGAAGGATAATGGGATCGAAATTTCCCATCTTTCTTTTTCTCCAGATGGTTCAGTGGTTGTTTATGTTCTTGGTGGTTCTCCCAATAGGCAGGGAGAATTTCCAAATCCAACATCTGATCCAAGAGGAACAAAACAAGAGATATGGGCTGTAAATGTAGAGGATGGGAGAAGCTGGAATCTTGGTGAGGGTTCAAATCCAGAAGTCTCCCCTTCTGGTGATATTGTTGCATTTATAAAGCAGGGGAAAATTTATTATTCTAATATTGACGGCTCAAAAAAATCTCAGTTGATGTTTTATGCAAGGGGAAGAATTTCAAGCTTTTCCTGGTCTCCAGATGGTAGTAAAATTGCCTTTGCCAGCAACAGGGAGGATCATAGCTTCATAGGGGTTTATGATTTAAAAGAGAATTCTATAAAGTGGCTATCTCCATCAATAGAATTTGACTTCAATCCTGTTTGGTCTTCTGATGGGAGACACATAGCATTTTTCCGCTTCCCTGGTGGAGATAGGAGATCTTATATGGTTGGAGGCTCCCCATTTTCAGTGATGGTTTGTGATTTTCAACAAAATAAATGCTGGGAAGCATGGAAATCTCCTAACTCCTCAGGCGGATTTGCCCAGACTTATCCCTCAACTCCCCTTTTATGGGCTGGGGATAGGATTGTTTTCTATTCTGAGCATGAAGGTTGGCTCCATCTCTATTCTGTTTCAATAAAGGGCGGCGATCTCATTTCTTTAACTCCAGGAGAATTCGAGGTGGAGAATATTGCTCTTTCTCCTGATGGTAAAACATTATTTTTTAACTCCAATAAGGATGACATAGATAGAAGACATATCTGGGCTGTCTCTGCATCTGGTGGAAAACCTCAGCAAATAACATCTGGAAAGGGGATTGAGTGGAGCCCTGTTCTTTCTTCCTCTGGTAAATTTATGGTTTATATTTGCTCAACCGCCTTTCAGCCTGCCTCTTTGGCGGTTTTGGAACTTCCTTCAAAAAAGACAAGGCTTATTTCAAGTCATTTAATTCCAGAAGATTTTCCAATAAATGAACTTGTAGAGCCCCAACAGATTATTTATAAGGCTCCCGATGGACTTGAAATTCATGCCCAATTGTTTCTTCCAAAAAATATAAAGAAAGGTGATAAACTCCCGGCTGTAATTTATCTTCACGGAGGTCCAATAAGACAGATGCTTCTTGGCTGGCATTACAGCTCCTACTACCACAATGCCTATGCTTTTAATCAATTCCTTGCATCAAAGGGTTACATTGTTCTATCAATTAATTTTAGAAGTGGGATTGGTTATGGAAGAGCTTTTAGAACAGCGCCAAATCAGGGTCCAAGGGGTGCCTCAGAATATCAGGATGTTGTTTCTGGTGCAAAATACCTGCAGAAAAGGGATGATGTGGATTTTCAAAGGATTGGTTTGTGGGGAGGTTCCTATGGAGGATATTTAACCGCCCTTGCCCTTGCAAGGGATTCTGAGCTATTTTCTGCAGGTGTTGACCTCCATGGAGTTCATGATTGGTCTTTAAGAGCTATGAGAAGGGATGGAGGAGGATGGGATATAAAGGAAGAAGAGTATAGGATTGCCTATGATTCTTCTCCCATCGCAGATGTCAACTTCTGGAAATCTCCTGTTCTATTTGTGCACGGAGATGATGATAGAAATGTTGATTTTATTCAAACAACAATTCTCTACCAGAAGCTAAAGGAACTTAAAAAAGCCCATGTGGAGATATTTGTGATCCCGGACGAGGTTCACAGCTTTCTCCTTCATAAAAGCTGGATAGAGGTTTTTAAAAGGTCTTTTGACTTTTTTGAGAGATTTTTAAAGGGTTCAAAAAGGGAAGCTAAATAATTTATGAAATTCTGGAGAAAGATAGAGAGGACTTTTTTAGCAGGACTTTTTGCATCCCTTCCATTAATAATTACTATTGTTCTTCTGAAAATACTCTTTGAGGCTGTTGACGGACTCCTGTCACCCATTTTCAGATTGATTTTTAAAAGGAATATTCCGGGTCTTGGTCTTCTTTCAACTCTCTTCATAATTTTTCTTATGGGAGTTATGGTTAGAAACCTTATGGGAAGATGGTTAATGGGAAGAATTGATGAGTTCATTTCGAAAATCCCCTTCATTAAAACGATTTACACATCAGCAAAGCAGCTCATTTTCTCCTTTTCTCCTGAGAATAAAAGGGGGTTAAAAAGGGTTGTTGCTGTGAAATTTTTTGGTGATAACTACTCCCTTGGATTTGTCACTAATGAAACTGTCTTGATGATCGGAGGAGAGGAGAAAAAAGCCTATTCCATATTCCTTCCAACAACCCCATCTCCTGTTACAGGGTTTTATCTTTTGATACCCAAGGAAAGTGTAATTCATCTGGATATAAGTATTGAGGATGCAATAAAAATGCTCATATCAGGTGGAGCTGTTATTCCTACGGATTTTATTGAAGAGGAGAAG
>JBBIMS010000367.1:0-2570 GCA_037444285.1 Candidatus Aminicenantota bacterium
TCTAAGCTTCGACAACCCATGGGAGGCGGCGGCCACAGCCCAGACGAAGCCCGCCGGAATTTTGAGCTTGACCAACCTTTTTTTCCCCAGGATAGAGGCGGCGGTTCTCCCGATTTCTTCCCAGGTATAAACCCGAGGGTCGCCCACGTGCCATATTTCTCCAGAAGGTTCTTCTGTCGAGCCTACAAGAAGAAGAAAGCGGACGAGGTCTTCGACGTAGCAGAGGGAAAGCCTCATCCGGCCCGAGTCGAAAAGAGGGAGGAGTCCCCGGTTAATAAACCGGAAAAAGGGAAGGAAATCCCGGTCTCCCGGGCCGTAAACGCCGCCTACGCGAACGACCGCCACGTCCAGGTGCTCTTTATGAGCCAGGACAATCTGTTCAGCCAGGAGTTTGCTTTCACCGTAGGGGTTAAGCGGCCGGGGCGGGTCAGTCTCTTTTACCGGGTCTTGCTCGCCAGCCGGGCCAACGGCCGCCAGGCTGCTTAGATGGATAAATTTTATTCTTTTTTTCTGCTTACCCAAGGCCTCTAAAAGGCTTGCCGTTCCCTTATAATTTACAGTATAATAGTCAGCTGCTTTGGCACCCTTGGTTAACCCGGCGAGATGAAAAACGACATCCAGGTCTGAAGGAAGCGCCGGGATGGAGCCGAGGTCCCCGGTGAGGGGAAAAATAGACGGAAGGAGAGAGGCGTTTAGCTTCTGGAGGTTGCGGACAAGAGCGAAGATTTCGGCTTTCGGCGTCTTCGTGAGGGCGGCCAGCAGGTGATGACCGATAAAACCTGTGCCCCCGGTCACCAGAATTTTCATGCGAAGATTCTAAGGCACGGCAGGAGAAAGAGTCAATTCTCCGAAGAGCAACCTTCATTCTTTGGTTAGACCACTTGCGAGGAGGGAAGGATGGATTTGTTTGAAAAGTGTTACCGCTTTACCCGGGCCGACGAGGCCATGGCCATGGACATGTACCCGTATTTCACGCCGATTGAAGCCGTCTCCGGCAACCACGTCATCGTCGACGGCCGGGAAATGATCATGGTCGGGTCGAATAATTACCTGGGGCTTATCGACCACCCGAAGGTCAAACAAGCCGCCCAGGCAGCCATCGAGCGCTACGGCGTGGCCACCTGCGGGTCGCGTTTTCTCAACGGCACCCTGGATATCCATGTAGAACTCGAAGAAAGGCTTGCCCGGTTCATGAAAAAAGAGGCGGCCCTCACCTTCAGCACTGGTTTTCAGACAAACCTCGGGATCATCGCCACCCTGGTGGATAAAGACGACGCCGTAATCGTTGACCGGATGGTTCATGCCTCGATCATCGACGCCTGCCGACTATCCTACGGTAATGTTTATAAATACAAACACAATGATATGGCCGACCTCGAGAGAGTCCTGGCCTCTCTTCCGGCCGAAATCGGGAAGCTGATTGTCGTTGACGGCGTTTTCAGCATGGAAGGCGATATGGCCAACCTGCCGGAGATCGTCCCGCTGGCCAAGAAATACGGAGCAAAACTAATGGTCGACGACGCCCACGGCATCGGCGTTCTCGGTCAGAATGGCCGCGGCACAGCGGAACACTTCGGGGTGGAAGAAGACGTTGACCTCATTATGGGGACTTTCAGCAAGTCCTTTGCTTCGCTCGGGGGTTTTGTCGCCGGCGAGAAAAAGGTGATTCAATACATCAAGCATCATGCCCGCTCGCTCATCTTCAGCGCCAGCATCACGCCGGCCTCAGTCGCTACGGCTTTGGCCACGCTGGATGTTATCGAGAATGAACCAGAAAGGCGCCAGCGACTCTGGCAGATTACGGATAAAATGAGGCGAGGTTTTCAGGCCCTCGGGTTTGACACCGGAGAATCGCAGACCCAGATCATCCCGATTATCATCGGCGAGGATGAAGTCGCCTTCATGTTCTGGAAATTGCTCCGGGAAGAAGGAATTTTCACCACCCCGACGATTTATCCTGCCGTGCCCAAAGGACGGGCGCTCATCAGGACGAGCTATTCCGCCACCCACCGGGACGAAGACCTCGACCGCATCTTAGCCACCTTTAAAAAATGCGGCCAGATTCTTGGTTTAATCCCCGGAGATAAGTAAGCGCTGCCGGTGAGAAAAAATTTCGTTTTTGTTTTCCTTCTCTTGAGCGTCTTAGTCCGGGTTTTAGCCGCCGCTTCCACCGAGGTAATGCCCTTAAGTCAAGTCAAGCCCGGGATGAAAGGGAAGGGGAAAACCGTTTTTTCCGGAACTCGCGTGGCTGAGTTCGACGTGAATATTCTCGGGGTCTTAGAAAATGTTCAACCCCAGCGCAACATAATTCTGGCTGAGCTCTCGGGCGAGGGGCTCGAAGGAACCGGCGTCGTCAGCGGGATGAGCGGCAGCCCGGTTTATATCGACGGGAAGATTATCGGGGCGGTAGCTTACAGTTTTCCGTTCGCCCGGAAGGCTGTTGCCGGGATAACTCCGATTGGCGAGATGCTCACGGAAGCGGAAAAAAAAGCAGGCTCACGCCCGGCCGGAACGAGGCCGCTGAGTTTTAAACCGTCGCTTTCTTGCGAAGAGCTCGCCGGGCTCAACCC
>JBBIMS010000368.1:0-3934 GCA_037444285.1 Candidatus Aminicenantota bacterium
TCCCTTACTTCCAGTTCCAAAGGGAAAGACTTAATTTAGTTATCGATGTTATGAGTGCAATCACTTACTTCTTTATCGCTTATGCCTGTTTTACAGCAGGGGCAAACTACTTTTGCTCTTGATATAGTGCCAACTTCAGGGTCAAAATCGGGATTAGGGATTAGGGATTCGGGATTCGGGGAGATTGGAATCCACTGACCATTTTTTTGTTCAACAATTACAAACTCAACCCTATTCGAACCACGAGCCCCGAAATCCAAGCCCCGATACATATAAAAAGCAATTTTCTTTTTATCCTTTTTTGCAAGCCAGGTTTGTCTGACTAAAGGAATTTCTACACCACAGGATGGATTCGTGCACATTATAGTTCTTGCCCAGATATAACCAACGGGTATAGAACCATCTGGATCTTTTGGATAAAACTTGCCAATCTCTTTTTTTGCTTCTTCTAAAACCCATTCTCCCCATTTTTTAACATCAGTCAATAGGGGATTCGGGATTCGGAATTCGGGGTTCGGGAAAAGGTCTAACGGTTTTTCAAGCTTTGAATTAGACGATTTAGCATCATTCCAATATTCTTTATTTCGTTCTGAATCGTATCTATCTGATTCTGTTTTAGATAATCTAATTTCTGAGCTAAAAGTAGATGAGTCTCCAATTCCATTAGAGAGCCTCTGGCTATCAGTAGAAACTGAATGTATTCCTTCGTTGAGCCTCTGCCCCATCCCTCTGCTATATTCGCTGGTATGGATATCGCTGCTCGTTGGATCTGAGATGTAAGACCGTACCTCTCTACCATTGGAAAATTTCTGGTCATCTTGTATATTTCTACCACAAGATTCATTGCTTTCTGCTACACCTCTAACTCTTTGAAATTTTTCATCTTGATTTTCTCCTTTTTCTTCAAATTCCGAATCCCGAAACCCAAATTCCGAACCCCGTCCATACTTCTGCGGATATTCAAGGGTGCATTTTTCAATTAGCACTGCTACAGGGTTCAGATCACTTGCATAAGTCTCACAACCTAAACGTAAAGCCTCAAGGGGGATTGCACCTCCACCAGCAAAAGGATCAAGAACCTTTGGTGGAACACCACCGTTAGCATCCATAATTTCTTTTCTTGCTCTCTCTATCAGATCCTTATTCAGGGAATTTTCCCATTTGGCTAGTTGGGCAATGAACTGTGACTTCTTCAGCCTTTCCTCTTCATCTTTCGGCTCAGGTGTTAATGCAGCATAAATTGATGCCCTTGAAGAAGCAAGAGGTCTTCTTGCCCACCAGATGTGTAAGGTAGAAATATGTCCGTGACGAATATTCTTCTCGCGAGCCGATTCTTCGCTTACTTCTTTTATAGGGAAATCTACTTCTATGAAAGATTTCTTATTCAACAAGCTACCTCTGCTTTCTCCTTCCAGTTTTTTACAACATATCTTACAATATCAACCACTTTGTCTGGTAAAAGTTTAGATGCCGGGTTCTGAATGAGGTAAAGTTCGGGATTTGTTGAAGCATTTATCACAATATAAAGCCAGTATTCATCCTTAAGCCTTTGTGCCATTAACCACTCATTAGGTGTCAGGGCAACAGAGCCTTCCTTTGCCCTTGCTTTAACTTCAATATACCTGTAATTCATTTTCTGGTCATAGGAACGAATATCATAACCAAGGTTCCGTAAAGACACATCCTCTGGAATCCTCTCATATCTTCTTTCATATTCCATAGCAACAGACATCCCTATTTTTTCAATATTTTCATCGCTTACTATGTCTTTTGAGACTGGTTTTATTTCAGGGAGGACTCTAACCGCTCCAATAATCTTTGGTTCTGTAGGATAAAGATGGACCTCAGCCTCAATCTCTTTTTCAAGACGCTGTTTCTTTCGCTCTAAATCTTCTTTTCTCCTTATCTCATTCTGTATTGTAACCTCTGGAATGTTCTCACCTTTTATTCTTCTCGTTTCGTAATCTGCAATCTTGGCATCTGATTCGATAATCATAGAATCAAGAGAACGGATTCCATATTTTCTTTTTATCTCTGCATCTCTCTGTCTTCTCTTCAGGAGCTCATTTTTATAATTCTCAATTCCTTGAGTAATAACAAAAGAGACAATGTCATCTTTATTTAAAGAAATATCAATTGTTGTATGAACCTTTTCAGGTTTTAAATCCCATAAAATGGCTGGGTTTAAAAAAGATATATTATGCTGCTTATCCTGATAAACTGCAAAGAGTCTTTTACCAGCAGGCTCATTTTTGCCATCTTTTATCTCTGCCTCAAGAAACCAGATAACTCCGTCTCTTCTACCTTCCGGGTCAATAAATGTAGCACCTTCGATGGCTATATCAGAATAATTTCTAAAGATTTTTTCTATTACGCCTTCTAAGAGCGGATGACCCATAGCAACAAATTCAGCCTGAGTCTTGAATGCCTTATCTTTATCAAATGATATTTTTGCATATTCTCGCTGAATCTCACCGAATTTTATTTTGAAGTTATGTGGCTGATTGCGAATATCAAAAGGCACAGATGAGATACGCCATATACCCTTTTCTCTTTCTTCCATCTTGATATCAAATTTCTTTGATGCCCCTTTGAAAAATTCCTCAATATATTCTGGAACGAGTCTATTTTCCTTTGCCTTTCTCTGTTCACCCAAAATCCTCGTTAAGTCAATATGTCTTGTTGCGAGTGCCTCAAGACTTGCCTCTTTTACTTTCCTAATAGCCATTTCATCAGGAATTCTCTCAAAGTCTTTGAGAATATCATCCATTGTTCTTCTATTGGAAATGGCATCTACAATAAGATCCTTTAAACTCTTTCCCATAAGGACTTCGCCAATAACATCAAAAACCCTGTCAGAGCCGAGATGTTCTCTTATTTGACGGAGCTTTTCAAACAGCTTTTCTAAAATTCGACCTTCTCTTGTATCCAATGCTACAAGGTTATATATATGAACCTCGTTCTGCTGACCATAGCGGTGAATTCTTCCCATCCTTTGCTCAAGACGATTAGGATTCCACGGTATATCATAGTTGACCATAAGCCAGCAGAATTGAAGGTTTATACCTTCGCCACCAGCCTCAGTAGAAACCATTATCTGTGCAACATTTTTAAATTCTGCCTCAGATTTTATCCTTCTTTCCAGATTCATTCCACCATGTATGAAGGTTACAGAATATCCCCATTTCTGGAGTTTTTCAGTAAGATACTCTAATGTATCCCTTGATTCAGTAAAGATTAAGAGTTTTGCTCTGGTCTGAATAATCCTTTCAGAATCTATAACCTTCTTAAGTTCACTCAGCTTTGTCTCTATTTCTTTCTTTTCAACATCTGTTGCAATACCAACAAGCTCTTCAAGCTTGTCTATCTCTTCTTTCAGTTCCTCAAGGGTCTCTGCTGAAGTAAGCCTTTCAATCAGTTCCTCTTCCTTCTTCCATCTTTCTACCTCTTCAAGGTCCTCGAGGTAATCTTCATCATAACCAGTATCCTGCAAAATCAAACCTTTACTATATAAATCTTTCAGTCGTTTATAACGTCTTTCCAACGATTTTCTTACAGCACGAACACTTGAAGCAAGGCGTCTTTGGAGGATTGTGAGGGCAAATGTAACATTGCGTTTTTCTTTTTCAAGAGCCTTATTAAAATGTCTCTCTACATAATCAGTTACAGCATTATAAAGTTGTTTTTCGTCTTCTGATAGATAATATTTAATAGTTTCTACTTTACGTGGTGGGAATATCGGACAATTTTCAAAATCCTTCAGGTCTTCCTTCAGCCTTCTTAAGAATAATGGGTTGTCTTTATCCTGAATGGATTGATTAAGCATTTCTTTATCAGCAAAGAATCCTGGCTCAAGCAGATCAAGAAGTAGACGAAAGTTCTCAGGGTCTCCTCTGTGTGGGGTAGCAGTTAGAAAAAGCAGATAATTCGTAAG
>JBBIMS010000369.1:0-2097 GCA_037444285.1 Candidatus Aminicenantota bacterium
TGGTAAGATGGGCATAAAACCATGTGTTACCGGTTCGCTTTCCATAAGCGACTTACGAGTTCCAGAGAAAAACTTGGTGGGTGAGCTAAACAAAGGTTTCTACTACACACTGGGACTCTTTGATGGAACACGCATTGGGTGACCTGGCCCGCCGTTGGCCTGCGCCAGCCCGTCGTCAAACCGATCTTCGGCCAGCTTGCGGAATACGAAATCATCGCGGCCCTGGGCCGCAGGCTGGGGTTAAAGACCCGCGAGCGCGTCGAGTTTTTCCAAGTCGGCCCGCTTTCTGGCAAACGCATCGAGAACCTCAGCGAGTGGTATGAAGACATGCTCTCGAAGGAACTCAAGGAAGGCGCGCCCGGCATCACGCTAGCGGAATTGAAGGAGCTTCCCGGCGCCGTCTGGGTGGACAGGCAGGGCACGCGCTACGAAAAGTTCGCCGAGGAAATCCCGGCGGCAAAGCTTGCCACGTGTTTCTTCGATGGCGACCCAAAGGCCGATGGCACCGCCATCTACGACAAGCCCAAAACGCTGGGTGGCAAACGCATCGGCACCGTCATCGGCGGCAAACCGGTGCGTGGATTCTCCACGCCCAGTGGCAAGATTGAATTCTATTCGAAATGGTTGGCCACAAAACGGGACGCCAGCGGACGACCGGTTGACCCGCTCCCGGCTTACACGCCACGCGACTGGCAGCCCACGCCGGAGTTCCCGCTCTACCTCATCAACTGGAAGGAAGCCAGCCACACGCATACCCGCACCCAGAACAACGTCTGGTTGCTCGAGATCAAACCGAACAACCCCCTCATCATGCATCCTGACACGGCGGCGCGGCTCGGCCTCGCCGAAGGCGATGAAGTCTGGGTGGAGAGCCCACACGGCAAAACCAAGGCGAAGCTTAAAATAACCAAGCGGATTCATCCGGAAGTCGTGGGACTGCAACACGGCTTCGGCCACACTGCCCTTGGAGCAAAGGCCAAGGGGCGGGGTACCAGCGACGCCGCGTTGCGTCCCACCAAAGCCTGTGCTTTGTCCGGCCAGGCGCTCCACAAGGAAACGTGCGTAAGGGTCTACAGGGCGCTGTGAACATCACCATGGAACTTATCGACGCAACTTTCTGAAGTTGTTTATGAGCAGTGAACTGAATCCCAAACCCTACGGTTTCTCGCGCCGCTCGTTCCTCGGTCGCAGCGGCGCGCTGCTCGGCGGCGCGCTCATGGCGAAGGCGACTTCCTCCGCCAACGCCGCCGAAGGGCGCATCCTGATCAGCAGCCGGCCCGACGCGCCTTACGACTTCGCCGACCCGGCCAATTGCCTCTATTCGACCTGTCTCAACTGCAACACCGGGTGTGGCATCAAGGTCAAGGTGCAGGACGGCGTCGTGACCAAGATTGACGGCAACCCCTACAATCCCTGGGCGTTGTTTCCTCACCTGCCGGCGTCCGCGTCGCCCTTCGATGCCGTTTATGTCGACGGCAGTATCTGTCCGAAGGGACAGGCCGGCCTGCAGACCGCGTACGATCCGTATCGCATTCGAAAGGTTCTCAAACGCGCCGGCAAACGCGGTGAAGGCAAGTGGATGACCATCCCCTTCGAACAGGCCATCCGGGAGATCGTCGAGGGCGGCAAACTCTTCGCCCACGTACCGGGCGAGGAAAACCGCCAGGTCGAAGGCTTGCGCTCGGTCATGGCCCTGCGCGACCCCGCGGTGGCCCGGGGCATGGCGGCCGACGTCGAGGCCCTGTGGAAGGAAAAGGACCGGGCCAAAAAAGCCGCGCTCGCCGCCGCCTTCAAGCAGAAATACGCGGCGCACCTGGACACGCTCATCGACCCCGACCATCCGGATTTCGGACCGAAGAACAACCAGTTCACCTTCGCCTTCGGCCGGCTCAAGGGCGGCCGCAGCGAGTTCATCAAGCGCTTCTGCGCCGCCTACGGCACGACCAATCTCCACGGTCACACGACCGTCTGCCAAGGCTCGCTGTATTTCACCTGCAAGGCTCTCAGCGAACAATACCAGGCAGGCAGTTTCAGTGGGGGTCAGAAGTTCTACTGGCAGGCCGATACGGGAAATAGCGAATTTATCATTTTCGTGGG
>JBBIMS010000370.1:0-4962 GCA_037444285.1 Candidatus Aminicenantota bacterium
AGATCTGTGTTGGAATCATCATTATCTTATATTTGCGTGAAAGCGATGCATATTCACCAACATCAAGGATGAGGATTTCTGCCTTACCCGCATAATCTTTCTGTAATTTCTCAAGGATTGGCTGCATCATCTTACAGGGAATACAGGTTCCCCTGCCAAAATCAGCAAGCACAGGTCTACCTGATTTCAATGCCTTGCTCAAAGGATTGTCTCCTGCCAGTCTTTCCTGTTCTTTTATCCAGTTTTCATTACGCACAATCTTTGCCTTTGTCTTTAGAACATTAATAAAATCATCAATTGTCTGGCGCTGCTTCTCTTCAATTGCCATTGGTCTCAATTGTTCTTTTACTGACTCATAATCTTTGTTGGGCAATTGGTCTTTGTATTGATTGAAAAAATCTTTCAATTCCTGTTCACTGATAGTTACACTGTTAGCAATCTTTCTTAACAACAAATTTGCCATTATATCTTCTTTTTTATCTGGGTTCTGTTTAGCATATTCTTTAAAATCTTCCTGCTGGTCAATCTTCTGTTTCTTTGCCTCACTAATGAGCAGTTGCCTTGTTATTAATTCTTCAAGGAATCCGGGTTTGTCATCTTTATAATATTCTTTTATCTGGGCAGGCATAATATTCAGCATGCTATCCAGTTGCTTTTTTGTTATTTTTTGGTTATCCACAATTGCCAGAACATCATCTGTCAACGCAGGGGGGTCATCTGAAATATTCTTTTTTCCTGACTGGGCGATGGTATCTATGGGATTAGGATTTTTTTCAGATACATTTGGTTCATCTTTTTCTTGTATCTGCGTTGCTATTGTATCCAGAACCTGTGTTTGAGCTTCGCTGGCAGGTTTTTCTGACTTCCTGCTCGTTACAGCAAATAAAATAATTAAGATTAATACGATAATCACACCTGTGATAATGTATTTTAACCTATTTGTCATATTCTCTCCTTTCATCCAAATTAATAATTTGCCTAACCATTGTGATAATATCTTCTCTTTATCCACAATGCGACATTGACCAGCATTATTAGAACTGGAACTTCAAGAAGGGGTCCAATAACCGTCGCAAATGCCTGACCAGAACTAATGCCGAAGATTGCAATAGCAACTGCTATTGCCAATTCAAAATCATTACTTGCGGCTGTGAAAGAGACTGCGGTTGTCTGCCCATAATTAGCACCCAGTTTGTAGACTATAAAGAATGTCACGAACCACATAGTCACAAAATACAATACAAGAGGTAGCGCAATCCTTAAAACATGTAAGGGCAACTGGATAATATATTCTCCCTTAAGCGAAAACATAACGATAATTGTGAATAACAAGGCGATGAAAGTAACGGGACTTATTTTTGGAATAAACTTGTTTTCATACCACATCCTGCCCTTTGATTTTATCAACGAAAACCTGGTGATTATACCACCTATAAAGGGTATTCCTAAGTAGATAAAAACCGTCTTTGCTGCTTCCAACATAGAAACGCTTACATTCAGGCCCTTGACAAGTCCTAACCAGTTAAGGAGCGTAGGGATAAAAATATAGATGTAAACAGCATAAAAAAGAACTTGAAAGACAGCATTAAAAGCAACCAGTCCTACGGCGAGTTCTCTGTCTCCTTGTGCGAGCTCATTCCATACAATTACCATGGCAATACATCGTGCAAGTCCGACCAAAATTACGCCGATCATATATTCGGGGTAACTACGTAAGAAAATAATTGCCAGCACGAACATAAGAACCGGACCAATAATCCAGTTTTGAAGTAGAGAAATGAAAAGTAACTTCTTACTCTTGAAGACCTTATCCATCTCCTCATATTTGACCTTCGCCAATGGTGGATACATCATCAATATTAGACCAATCGCAATTGGAATAGAGGTTGCTCCAATTTGTAGACTGGTGATAAATTTTGTTACAATCGGTAAAGTATAACCAATCCCAACCCCTGCTGCCATTGCGAGAAATATCCACAGGGTCAAGAATCTGTCCAGTAAAGAGAGTTTAATCTTTTGTTCCATTTAACCTCCTAATCTCTAAAATAGAAATCCATAGAACCAACCCACGATTGAAGAAAGGATTATCACCAAAAATATATAAGTGATGGTCTTTTTTACACCCATAATACTGCTGATGACGAGCATACTGGGTAGACTCACTGCAGGACCAGCAAGCAATAATGCTAATGCCGGTCCTTTTCCCATACCACTGCCTAAAAGCCCCTGTAAAATGGGCACTTCGGTAAGGGTTGCAAAATACATAAATGCACCAGAGACCGCAGCGAGGAGGTTTGCCCAGAATGAATTGCCACCAACAAGACTGGCAATAAAACTTGAAGGAATAATGCCACGGTCTGTATTCGGTCTACCCAGCAAAAATCCAGCAACCAGGACTCCGGCAAACAATAATGGCAAAATCTGACGGGCAAATGTCCAGGTGGAAAAGACCCAGTCCTTTCTTTCATCCGCATTGAACCACTCAAATATTATGACAAACATTATTACCAAAAAGATTAGAACAAGATACCAGTGGATATTATAGACCGCATTCCAAAATCCAACAGCTTCTTTTGGCTTTGCCCAGGCAGCAAAGATTAATATTAAAATCAGAGAAAGGAAGTATAAAAGATTCTGCCCCAGTGTGCGGCTATTTGCACTGCCTTCTTCTGTTTCAAAAGAATCTTCAGCTTCTACTTTTTTGTCTTTGAATATCAAGGACATCAATAGACCGATGATGACTGAAAAGACAACTGCTCCGAGTGCCCGGGCAATGCCTAATTCTGCACCTAAAATACGTGCAGTGAGAATTATTGCCAGGACATTTATTGCTGGACCTGAATATAAAAATGCAATTGCCGGACCAATGCCTGCACCACGTATGTATATACCTGCAAACATTGGTAAGACTGTGCAGGAGCAGACCGCAAGGATTGTTCCAGATACCGAGGCAATACCATATGCAAGAACTTTGTTTGCCTTTGCACCAAAGTATTTTATCACTGCCTCTTTTGAGATAAAATTACTTATTGCACCCGCAATAAAGAATGCTGGAATGAGGCAGAAGAGCACATGCTCTCTCGCATACTCCTGAATCATAAATACTGCCTCAAGGATTGCGGACTGGATGCGCAAACCATCAAAAGGAATAAAATAGAGCACCAAAAATACTGCGATAAAGATTATGAGTCTGGTTCGTTCTTTCAAGTTGACCTCACTTTCATTAAAATTTCAAATCCCAAGCCACCAAGATCCGCCACACTTCTTGGCGGATTTTATTGGAAGTCTTATAATTCCAATACTTTAAACTATGCCCCATAACCATACCAGCATCAATGCCCATAAACATTTTACCATCTTTTCATCACCTTTTTGCCATCTCTTTTAACAACTCACTCTTTCTTTTCAAATTGGAAATAACACATTCTTCAAGCATATCAATTATTTTAAAGATATTGGCATCCGTCACTTCATACCATACCTCAAGTCCTTTCTTTTCACAGCGAACAATACCCGCTTTCTTCAAAATTGCCAGATGGTGCGAAACATTTGATTGCTCTGCGCCAACATAAGGAATGAAGTTGCATACACAGCATGCACCGCTACGCAATCTTTCAAGTATCTTAAGACGCAGAGGATGTGCCAGGGCATTGAATACCTCTGCCTCTAATTCCATTATCTCTTCTCTCTGCCTTGCCATATAACACCCCTTTGACTGCCTTCAAATAAAAGCATATGATTATATCTAAATATTGTCATATGTCAATAGGGAAGTGAATATATCTTCTCTCCGTTTATTTGCAATAAAGAAGGATGCACAAGCAATGCAGGAGATGTGTTAAAAGATGAAAAAGAACTCAACAATGCTAAAATAGTAAAGATTAACGGTACTCAGATTCAATTGTCATTGACAAATTTTACTTATTTTGTTATAATGGTTCAAAGCATGCGGAGACATATGTCACCAACTGATCGAGGACAGGTAGTAATTTTGAAAAATATTTTTGTTCAAGGGAAAACGCTAAGACCTTGGTATTATGTGTCACTTTTTGCTATTGCTTGTGCAATTAATATTTTTGCTGCCCGATATTATCGTTTATTAGAAAAAGAACGACCGATTTTTTTAGGACTAAAAGGTATTGATTCAGTGGCAGCCCAAAAATATTTAAATCTTCCTTCTGCCACTGAAAGAAAATATTTTTATGAACAATACTGGCAGGGAAGGGAAACAGAGAAGAAGGAATTTGAAGAGCGTGCTGAGTACGCATTTAAAGAATTTGGCAAGTACGCACCCCTGAGTGATGAGCGAATTCCGGTTTATGTGAAACACGGAAAACCCACAAGACGATATGTAATCACACCGGAAAAGAAGATTGGAATTGTAGCTAAAGAATATATTAGACCCGCAGAAATCTGGACTTATAATAATAAGGGTATTGAATTTGATTTCATCAGGATTGGTCGCGCTTATAAAGTAGTCGCTCTAACACGGTTTGGAGACAGTGTTTTTGTGCCATATTTGAAGGATGACACATCTACTGCACTAATTACAGATACAACAAAATTTGAAAAGTTAGACTTTGATATTACATTCAGCCGATTCCGACAACAAAAAGACCTTGTACGTCTGGAAATATATATTCGCATTATGATTGATGATACCACAGACTGTAGATTCCAACGCCAACTAAAGATATATGATATTAATGACAGTCTAATAACTGAAAAAACGAACATTCTTATTCCGTCCGGCGGGGATGATCATTTCTTTTATGATGAAATCAATACCTGGCTTTCCCCTCAGAGATATCGAGTACTGGTTGAATATGTCAATTTAAAGTCAAAATCACGGGGCAGGCAAGAATTTTTCGTTGATCTCATTGATTATAAAGCCGATGCAAAAAAGATAAGTGATTTCCTATTTGCGAAACTCATTGATGAGTCGGCATGTGATGCAAAGTT
>JBBIMS010000370.1:4972-5269 GCA_037444285.1 Candidatus Aminicenantota bacterium
GTAGGTAGGGTCATACCCCTCGTGAAGCCGATACTAAAAGTTTATACACCCTTCTATTTATATCACGAAGTCTATAACCTGATGACCAAAGACGGCTTATACCTTATAAAGACCGATTATGAGATATACAACAAAGAGAAGATGCGAAAAGAAATAGTAGATATTATGAGTGAGACCAAATCCGATGTTGGTGATGTAGCATATATCGGTGCCAAATACCACCCGATGGACATTCCCCCTGGAACTTATATTGTTGTTGCGCGCACAACGGATCTCCTGAGTGGTGAACAGTATTCA
>JBBIMS010000371.1:0-7847 GCA_037444285.1 Candidatus Aminicenantota bacterium
CAGGGTTGAACTGTCAACGCCCCCGGAAAAGACAATTACTACACCGTCCTTACCTTTTTCTTTTATGAAGTTTCTCAGCTTTTCATATTTTTGGCTGAGGCTCATTTTTCACCTCTCCCCTTTAATATCAGCTTTTGAGCTTGGGCTTCAACAATTTCTAAAACGCGCCTCAGAGGCTTACCAGTTTTCTCCGCGATTTCCTTCACATCGTCATATTCAGGCTTTATTTGAATCACATCGCCCTTCATATCTCTTGAAACTTTCACCCCTACGTTCATCCTCATTCCGTCTATTATGATCTCTACAGGCATAACTTCCCTCAAAAGAACCCGCCTTTCACATGTGTAGAAGCGCACACCTAAACTTCCAGTCTCCTCAACAATGATGTAGGAAAGGCTTTCAACGTTCTTCTTATCCGTAATCACTTTCAAAATATGGTCTGGCCTGTTCTTTTTCGTGAATATGGGAATTATGCTTACATCCTTTGCCCCTTCAGTTAACAATTTATCTAAAACATGTCCGATAATCTCGCCTGTTGCGTCGTCAAGGTTTGTTTCCAACACTACAATTTCATCCTTGGAAAGGTTGAAGCCGAAGGGTTGGCCTAAAACAACCCTTAAAATGTTCGGGATTTCCTTAAAATCCCTTGCTCCGGCACCATAACCAACTTTTAAAGGCTTTAACGGCGGGTAAAAGTTTACAACTTCATCCACTAGGTTGAGGAGTAGGGAGACCCCCGTCGGCGTAGCAAGCTCGGCCTCTATAGGATCCCCTGTAAAGGGGAAATTTCTTGATCGAAGGATCTCCAAAGTGGCTGAGGCGGGACTTGAAACCTTTCCATGGGAAAACTTGAACACGCCGCCCCCCCACAGCCACAGGGGTGGAATAAACTTTGGCGTTAAATAATCCTAGGTCTTCCAGAGCCACGGCTGAACCTATGATTTCAGCGGGTGTGTCAGCTTGTCCCAGTTCATGTAAGTGGATATTGTTAAAGTCTTCTCTGTGAAGCTTAGCCTCAGCCTCCAATAACGTTGTTGCGGTGTCCAATGCAAATTTCCTCGCTCTATGGCTAACTTCCAATTTTTTCATGCAATATTCAATTGTATTTATAAGCTTGGCTGCCGTTACTTGGGGCCATTCTTTCGCTTGAACATTAACTTTTCTGGCTCGGATATCCTTTCGAGTTACTTCTCTAATATTTACCTCTATATTTTTGCATCCTATAAATTCCTCAATTGTTTTGATGGCGCTAATGGCTTTGTTAACGTCTGCTCCAAGGTCCAGCAGAGCGCCGAGGAGCATGTCTCCAGAGATTCCAGCCACCTGACAATCGATGATCATTATGTTACCCGAATCCTTAACTCCCTCAGCCATAGTTCCACGCTGAAAGATATTATTAGGCATTGGCTTAATATTTTAAGTTGGAGGGTGACGGTGAAAGTTGAGAGAAATCCTTGAAAAGGTTGCCAGAGGCGCGATTTCAGTTGACGAGGCTGAAAGGCTTCTAAGGATATTTGCAATAGAGGAGATAGAGAATCTGGCTAGAATGGATGTTGCCAGAGAGTTCAGGAAGGGTTTGCCTGAAATTATACTTGCTGAAGGCAAAACAGCTGAAGAGTTGGCAAGTTAGCCACTAAAATGGTGAATGAAACGGGGAGGGCTATAATCAGCACAGCCGCGAAAGAGCACATGGAAAGGTTAGCGGACTTAATTCCTAAAGATACGAGCCTTCAAGTGTATGATAAGGCAAGGATCATTCTGATAAAGAGGAGAGACTTTAGGGTTGAGGATGCTAGAGGGAGGGTTGGCATTTTAGCAGCTGGAACGGCTGATGTGCCGGTTGCTGAGGAGGCGAGGGTAATAGCCGAGGAGATGGGCTGCCAAGTTTTAACGGCCTACGACGTGGGCGTCGCCGGCATTCATAGGTTGATGGCGCCGTTAAAAGACATGATAGCCAAGGATGTTGACGTTTTAATAGTGGTGGCCGGTAGGGAGGGGGCTTTGCCATCAGTTGTGGCTGGAATGGTGGATGTTCCTGTGATAGCTGTTCCGACCTCAAGCGGCTATGGGCTGGGAGGGAAAGGTGTAAGCGCTTTGATGGCCATGCCTCAGTCATGCTCGCTTGGATTAGCAGTTGTTAACATCGACGGAGGTGTTCCAGCTGGAGCCATAGCTTCAATAATTGCCAACCGAATAGCAAAATATAAGAAGAAAGCCGCGTCTCACTAAGGTTCAAAGATGTTGAGTTTGGGGCACTCTCACTTTTCGAGACCATGGAGTTTCCGTTTCAAAAGGCGTTAGAGGCTTAATGTTAGTTTTTTGATTATGATATCTAATAGTTTTTTGGCAACATCTCGTTTTGTTGTTAAGGGTATATGAATAACTTTTCTGTCTCTATCGATGATGAATACTTCGTTTGTGTCGGTGTCAAAGCCTACGCCCTTTCTGCTAACATCGTTAGCGACAATTAGGTCCGCGTTTGCTGCTTTCATTGTTTGATAGGCGCTTTCAATCATTTCATCATCTGACAACCCGTACTCCGCCTTGAAGGCTACGAGAAATGTGTTTGGGCTGATCTGTTTTACGGCTTCGATAGTCTTTGGCGTTGGCTTCAACTTCAAAATTAGTTCAGGGGTTATTCGGGTCGATATTTTGCGTTCAATTGGCTTCTCCGGGATGAAATCAGCAGCCGCTGCAGTTGCCACAACTATATCAAGCTTTTGCGTCTTCAGCTCCTCCATAAGGGCGTTGTACATTTCTTCTGTTGTCTCTACGTTAATTACTCTCACTCCAGCGGGTGGGGGAACTGTTCCGCGACCGTAAATGAGTGTCACCTCAGCTCCTCTATACAGGGCTTCCTCAGCAATAGCCACTCCCATCTTTCCAGAGCTTTTGTTTGTTATAACCCTTATTGGATCGATGTATTCCAATGTTGGTCCCGCCGTAACGAGAACTTTCTTTCCAAGCAAGCCGTTTGTTGAATATGCAAGTTTTCTAATAACGGCGTTTACAATATCTTCTACGTCGGCAATTTTTGCCTTACCTTCCTCAATTTTTGGACCGACAAACTCAACCCCAATGGATTTCAGCTTCTCAATGTTTTCAGCGACTATTGGATGCTTATACATGGATTCATGCATTGCAGGCACAATTATTATCGGGATTTTCGACCCGAATGCCACTGACACAACGGAGGTAACCGGCGTATCATCTATTCCCAAGGCGATTTTGCTTATGGTGTTTGCTGTGGCCGGCGCTACCAATACCAAATCAGCCTTCTCCGTATGGTCGCCAGCTAACGCTACATGCTCAATCTTCCCCGTCAATTCGGTTACGGCAGTGTTACCCGTAGCCCACTCCATAAGATTAGGGTGTATGATTTTCTGCGCCATAGCCGACATCACAGGATAGACTTCAGCGCCATGACGCATCAATTCCCTGGCAATCTCTGGTGATTTAACAGCGGCCACGCTTCCAGTTATGCATAAAACAATTTTTCTGTTCTCGAGTTCGCTTCCCTTCGTACTGATAATGTCTTTAGATGGATGGCTTTTCAAAAGAAGCCTCCTTTAACCGTTAAATTCTTCACTGCCTCCCTTAAATCTTTAAGGAAACTTCTGATGTGGGAAGGCTTGGTGTGCGGCATGATAACGATTCGCATATAGTCGGGGAAAAGGGAAAAAGCCCATCCTTTACTTCTTAACTCTTGAGCTATGAGGCGGACATCTGTAACGGTTGATTTTATTCCAACTATGTTTATAACGGGCTCCCTCACAAGTGTTACTCCATCAATTTGACTGACTTCTCTGGCAAGTTTCCACGTTAACTCCATGCATCGTTTAACTATTGACTTATAGCCCTCCTTCCCCAAGTGTTTCAACAATGCCCAGACGGCTATCGCTGATGCTCCCGGCCTTGTCCCGGTGATGGTGGACTGTTCCGCCTCCCCTCCAGCGAGATAAGGAACCCTTTTAATGACGGTTTCGACGGCATGCCTATCCCTAAATAGTATTCCTCCAGCTGGTATTGGGACTAGACCCATCTTGTGGGGATCTATGGTGATCGAGCAGACTCTGGGAAGCTTGAAATCAAAATCTGGAACTTTGAAGCCCATTTCTTTAAGGAATGGAAGTACAAAGCCTCCGAATGCAGCGTCCACGTGGAAATAGATATCACGGGCTTCAGTGATCTCTGAAAGTTCAGGTAGGGGATCTACAACCCCAAGGCCCGTCGTACCAGCTATTCCCACAATCGCAAGAGTCTTTGGGGTTATGGCTTCTTTAACAGCCTTAACGTCAACCTGAAACTGCCCATTAAGTTTGATTTTAACCAGTTTAAGGCCTAACATGTCAGCCGCCTTATCAAACGAAATATGCGCTGAAATAGGAAGGATAACTTCGCGGCGCCTCCCCTTAGCAAGGTTCCGAGCCGTCCATAAAGCGAGAATGTTCGCCTCCGTCCCTCCCGAGACGATACATCCAAAGGCGTTAGGGTTGGACAGCAGTGAGCCCAGCATTTGTATGGCTTCCCGTTCCAGCTCTGAGGTTGCCGGAAATAGGCCAGGGTCTCCTAGGTTCTTTTCAAGATACCTCATGTAAACTTGCTTGGCAAGTTTATGCGGCTCGGTGCACATTGAACCTAAAATTTTACCTGAAGCGTAAGTTAAGTCTCTATTAAGCCTTTTCTCAAGCTCCCTTAAAACAGCGTTTTTAGGAAGCCCCTTTTCATCCATTATTTCCACCTTTTTGTCGATGCCTGCGTTTTACCTCTCAAACTTCATCAATTTCTCTATCCTTTCCCCGGCTGCGGCGATCACGACTGTTGAAATAAGCATGTTGGCTATGATGGACAAGGTTACGGCTGGGAAAATTGCAACCCAAACGATTGCGACGTAGGCTATTGGGGATGGCAGAGGAGACGCAAGCTTCACGAACCAAGGAAACTTTTTAAGGAGAGCTTGAAAGACGCTGGTCTCGGGCCCTGATGAGCCAAACGACACGGCTAACCCAATGTACAGTGCTATCATGCCTGAAGTGAAAAGGTAACGGGAAAGTTGCCCAGCTATGGCGGCGTAGGCTTTCTTTTTCCAACGTCTTGCTAGGTAATTGGCGAAAGCCGCCATCAAAGCGTCTCCGACTCCTGCAGGCATTTCAATGAATGGTTGCCCGGTCCAGATAGATGCCCCCACTCCCTTAATTATCCCCGTGGTTATTCCAACAGGCATCGGACACAGCACTCCTGCAATGGTTACTGGGGTAGAGCCTAGGTTGGGGTTTCCGAAAAACAGCGGGATCCAAAGCTGAGTGCAAACTATAGCTAGAGCTCCGAAAACAGCGGTTATGGCAACCATTTTTGACCCTGCAATTTTAAACTCCCCCATCATTTAACACCCTAAACTGTTGATAAATTCCGTTGCTTCCGGGATACATACTCCCCTTTCCGCGAACTCGGAAAGGCGTTTAAGGATTGTTTTAATAGCGTCCGCCAAAATTTCACGGTTATCATATTCGGAAATAACCTTCTGGAGCGTTTCGGTTTTTTCACTTTTCAACTTTTTCGTTTCATTGACAAGTAGAGGTAACGCCCTCACGATGTTGTCGACTATGGTGATTGAAGCCCACTGGGCTGTTCTTGAAAGCGGGTTTAAGTCTATGGCGATTACTGTTTTACCCATTTTTCGCAGAGCCTCCGTTCTGTCACCATCTTCTAATGGAACTAGCACGACATCCGCTGTCAATATCCCTCTGGGATCTACCCGCCTACGTTCACTGCAAATTTCAGGTATACGCGCGGAGGCTGCTTTGCCAACGCCTAACACCTCATCGGCTCCCGCCTTCTTAAGCACACGCTTAATTGCCATCTCCCTCTTTCTTGACCAATAGAAAAGGTTGACTTCAATTTTAGCCCCTGCAGCGTTCGCTAACTTTACAACGTCTTCAGCTGCCAGAGCAGCTACGTTCCCATTAACGGAGATTACAGGATGCATGGCTAAAAGCATGGCTGCAGCCGCCGCTTTAATAGCCTTCAACGCAGACTCGGTTGTCCTTTCGCCAAGTAAGTAATCAAAGGCCTCTCCCCTTCCGTGGGCGATAAGGCCCTCTAAGGCTACAACTCCCCGTCTATAGTGTTCAACCAGTTTCTCTCTAATTCTCAGAGATTCAGCCCTAGGATGGTCCATCGGAACTTTTACTTGCTTCACTTATCACCCTCGCCCCTGCAAAATCAACTTCACTAACAATTATGCGGCCCTGAGGTTCGCGTTCACTGAAGAGGTTCAAAATATCTTTAACGGAATCTTTCTCGCAAATGGTGAATGCTCCTTCGCCGAACATGGGCATGCTTACAATAAACCCAGCCTCATCTGCAGCATCAAATATTCTCCTTACCCTATCGCTCACTAACCCAACGTGATCGGCGAAATTGCGCGAAAACTTCATGAAGTTTGAAAGGGTTGGAGCCTCAACTATTTTATCCACAAGCTCGCCGCCGTAAATGTTTATGCGCCTGCAAAAATCATTATTCGTCAAAATCCGTTTGGTGGATAACGCTCTAAGAGCCAAACAGACAACAACGCTGTCTCTTGGAGCCGCAATATTCATTATTTCACATATGCCAGGGGCTCCAGCCTTAACCCTCACCTCCACTCCGCCGAAAGCTTCAGCAGCCACTGTGCCAAGCCCAGTTTTACATTCAACCTCAGCCACATGCGCCCATTGAGCCGCCTCCACCCTAGACATGCCTAAATCAAAGGCTTCGTTTAAAGCTAGGGCAAGACTTAAGGCTGCGGCGCCGCTTGTGCCAAAACCAGCACCAACAGGGACATCCACATAATGTTCAACAAGAATCTTGAAGTTTCTCAAATCCTTAAAACGAGATGTAAACATATTTATGAGGTGTTTAGAAACTTCGGCAGAATTTGAAATCGCACCATTAATGCTTATTTGGAAACTTAACGACGAGGCCCTCTCAACTTTAACTAAAGTTTTCACCCCCCGCTTTAAACAAACACCTGCACCCCTTGAACCCACATACAACGGATTCTTCGATTCGTCAACTATTTGGAAGAAACCCGTAATGTGACATGGCGAAAACGCTACGGCTTTCCTCATATTCGATTTGTTTGAAGAAGATACCCAAAATAAGATTTTCGTATAAATTGTTTAAACACATTTAAATTTTTAACTTCGCTTGGACTTGCACTAGAGCCTTTAAACCTCCAGTTTTTGACACAAAATTGATTTTTGTCTAGCGGCCAGAAGCCTAAGTTTTTGCTGCACCTAAAATGTGACACGTTGCTTTGTAAGGGATCTTGCTAATGCTGGAACGAGCTCCCATACAACATGTGCCGGAAACATTGAGCAGCAGTGCCTCTTAATTCAAAGCCTATTGGACGCTAGCTCTGCATTGATGATATGAAGACAATGTTCTCCTTTGAGCATTATGGATCCAAGCTTTCTGACGTTCATTAGCGCAAAATCGATACTTCTATTTCCAAAGTTTAACCGCATCGTTTGTTGTGCGTGTTTTTATGACCACAGCACTGCTCAAAAGCTATAAAAGAGTCGGGCTTTTAAGAGAGGGTGATGGGCCATCAATCCCTTATTGATGTTCTTGAGCGGGCGCCGCTTTCCCGCTTCTACTATAAACTTCTACTAGTTGGAAGCCTAATCTATGCTTTTACAGCCATGAACGTCATGCTCGTAGCTGCTGTTCTAACGCCCATAATAGGCGAGTTTAAGCTTGATCCTCTAGGCTCGGGGCTTCTCCTCAGCGCGGGTTATCTGGGCATGTTTTTCGGCGCCATTATGTGCGGGGCTCTCGCAGACCACTGGGGCAGAAAAAAGACG
>JBBIMS010000371.1:7947-9156 GCA_037444285.1 Candidatus Aminicenantota bacterium
GGGCTTGGCGGAGCCCTACCCCAGCCTGGAATCTACGTTTCAGAGTACATCCCGGCAAAGTATAGGGGACGCTTTCTAGGATTAATTGAGACCTCATGGGTTTATGGCGCCCTATTGTCGCTAATCTTCCCCTACGTATTGTTCCCGAGGTTCGGCTGGCGCCCAACCTTCCTAATCGCCCTAGCCCCAATTATCCTAGTACCCCTTGTGATTTCGTCTCTGCCGGAATCCCTACGTTATCTACAACTTAAAGGAAGAACGAGTGAAGCCCTAGAAACGCTGAAAAGGGAGGGAATAATTCCAGAGGGCGTTAAGGAAGCCCCATCGGCGATTCCGCTTAGAAAGTACCGCCTAAAAGAAGCGTTAAGGGAGCTATGGTCTAAGGGACTTTGGAGGAGAACCCTCCTCCTCTGGATTTTATGGGCCGTTCTAGTATACACTTACCATGGAATATTCATATGGCTTCCAACCATCTACGCTAGGGAGATGGGCATAACCGTTGTAAGGTCCATTGAATGGACGCTTGTAGTTACTTTGGCCCAGATTCAGGATACTATAGCGCCGCGTTTATGCTGGACCGAGTGGGCAGGAAAAAGGTTGCGATGGCTTACCTTGCCGTGGCTGGGCTTGGCAGCATCCTCATAGGCTTAGCTACAAGTCAGACGACCATACTCCTATGGAGCATTGTAATTCTTTAACCTGGGAGCATGGTCAGCCCTTTACGCCTACACGCCGGAGCTCTACCCAACCCATATTAGGGGCACTGGCTCAGGGGCGGCTGCCAGCATAGGCCGCGCCGCAGGCATATTAGCGCCGACTGCCACGCCGCTTCTATACACCTATGGAGGCTTAGCCGCACCGTTCACCATGTTTGCAGCAGCGCATTTCATCGGCGCCTTAGCCACAGCCATCCTAGGAGCTGAAACGAAAGGGAAAAAGTTGGAGGAAATTTAGGCGGAAATCTTCCACCATATTCTTTTTACGGAGAAGTTATCTTTATAGCTGCGACACTACGGCAAGGGAACTTGAAACCACGCATAAAATAGTGGAAACTTCGAGAAAAGAAGCTGAAATTCTTGCAAAATGGCTAGAAAAATAAGTCACTATAAATCAAAAGAAGCCTCTTATATATTCATATGATTTACTACGTTCTATTAGTTGCTGCTAACTGATTTTGGGTTTGGCTTGTGGTGGTGTTAGCCATGGCTC